>NZ_JAZGZU010000028.1:0-1387 GCF_036347315.1 Flavobacterium sp. C4GT6 | reverse complement strand
TGTCACGTCCTGAAATAGCGATACACAAAAAAGTATCATTATGGATGAACAAAGCAATTATGTAAAGCGTACCCAAAAAGATTACCCATTAAGTTTAAAGATTCAGATTGTAAAAGATATTGAATCAGGAGAATTATCCGTTACTGAATCCCGCAAGCAGTATGGAATACAAAGCCATGCTACCGTTTTGGGTTGGCTCAGAAAATATGGTAACTTTGATTGGGAGAATCAAACACCATCGAATATGCCAAAGACACCCGAACAACGGATTATGGAGCTTGAGGCCAAGATCAAGCTTTTGGAGAAGCAGAAAGCGCAGCTTGAAAATCAAAATCATATATCCGATTCTAAAGCCATCATTTTTGATATGATGATTGACCTGGCGGAGAAGGAATATAATATTGATATCCGAAAAAACTTACCACCCGGACAATCCAATCCTTCCGTGAAAAAAGGCAGGAAAGCATAAGCTTCAGCTGTGGTTTGTTCGGGATAGACAGGCAGGTTTATTACCGAAGTATTAAGCGTGTCAAGCTCCGCAGGAATCTGGCAGAACAGGTTATCGCACTTGTGAAAGAGCAGCGCATAGGTCAGCCTCGGCTGGGAACACGCAAACTATATCATATACTTAATAATAAACTTAGAGAGTTAAAAGTAGGCAGGGATAAGTTCTTTGGTGTTTTAAAAGCTAATCACTTGTTGATAAAGCCAAAAAGGAGTTATCATGTTACTACATGGTCACACCATCGCTTTAGGAAGCATCCTAACCTGATAAAAGAAATGGGTATTACCAAGCCTGAACAGGTATGGGTATCTGATATTACCTATATTGGAAAACGTGAGAAACCTTGTTACTTAAGTTTAATAACAGATGCCTACTCTAAAAAGATAGTAGGATATGATGTGTCTGATTCTCTAAGCACACAAGGCTGTATAAATGCTTTAAAAATGGCTCATAGGAATAGGATGTTTAAGGCTGATGCATTAATACATCACTCAGACAGGGGAATACAATATTGTTCGGATGAGTATCAGTATTTATTAACGAAATGCAACCTAAAGTGTAGTATGACTCAAAACTCAGATCCGTATGAGAACGCAGTAGCAGAAAGAATAAATGGTATATTAAAACAAGAGTTCATGATTGATAGGTATCATCTTGAATTACCATTAATGAGGAAGCTGGTAACGGAGATAGTAAACAAGTACAATCAAATCAGACCACATTGGTCAAATTACATGCTGACTCCAAACCAAATGCACCTGCAAAACAGTATCAAAATGAAAACGTATAAAACAAAAAACAGAAGTAAACCGAAAGCTACTTCTGTCTAAAAAATGTATTTTTACTATTATTAATCCTGTATCGCTATTTTAGGACTAGTCA
>NZ_JAZGZU010000027.1:0-1875 GCF_036347315.1 Flavobacterium sp. C4GT6 | reverse complement strand
TTTGGCGTAGGACTGGGCTATACGGTAAACTACTATGAGCCGGGAGCTGCTACCCCAATTGCGAACCCATCGAGCTATGTGAACCCGTCTAACCCGTTAACCCTAACGGTAGAGGTAATCACCCTTGAAGGCTGTAAGAGCTATACGACACTAACCATCCGCGTGTTGCCACTGCCAACACCAAACACGGAGCCTGATGCTTTGGTATTGTGTGATGACAACGGTAATGGTGATGGAGTGGAAGAGTTTGATCTTACCCTTGCAGCAGCCGATATCATGGACAATGAGCCCAACTTAGTGTTAAGCTACCATGAGACTTATGAGGATGCCGATCAGGACATCAACCCTATCGCCGACCCGACAGCGTACGAAAGCGGTAACGCTATAGTATATGTAAGGGTAGAGGCCAACACAGGTAACCCTGATGATGCGGTATGTTACCAGATTGTAGAACTGGAACTTATTGTTAACCCGCTACCGGCACTTGGAGATGGCGGAACCATCCCTCCGTATGCTATATGTGAACAGAATACTGATGGCTTTGCCACCTTTATACTAAGCAGCCATATCCCTGAGATCTTACAGGGAGCCGATCAGGATCCTGCAGACTACCTTGTAAGGTTCTACTTTGATCAGGCGGCTTTAGATGCCGGTACGGCACTGCCGAACCAGTACACCAATCAGGTACAGACCAACCAGACGATTCTGGTATGGGTACAGCACATCGGGAGCGGTTGTATTATCACTGCTGATTTAGAACTGTATGTAGAGGAAGCAGCCATTGCTAACGCCCCTGTGGACCCTGTACTGTCTACCTGTGATGATGACGGAGACAACGACGGCATGCATGAGTTTGACCTAAGTGTGTTTGACACAGAGATACTGGGCACTCAGGACCCAACCGAATACAGTGTTGCTTACTATGAGACAATCGAGGATGCGGAAAGCGCCACCAATGCAATCGCAGACCCGGGCGTATATGTAAACAGCACATCCGATGTAATGACCATCTATGCACGAGTAACCAATGATGCTACCATCAGCGGCTGTCATGATATCACAGAGATCACCCTAATAGTGGAGCGACTACCGGAACCGGTAATCACCTCTGCAGACGGAAGTGATACGATCTGTGTGGATTACAACACCAATACTGTACTGAGAACCGTGACCCTTGAGAGTGGTATCCCTGCTGATATGGGCTATAGCTTCATCTGGTACTTAAACGGCACAGAACTGACGGACTATGACCCGGCATCACCAAGTTATGAGGCCAGTGCAGCGGGTGACTATACAGTAGAGGTAACAGGTCCTGCACCACTAAACTGTGTGTCCGACATCTCGGCCGCCTTTACGGTAATCCAGAGTGGTCCTGCGAGTCCTGTAGGCAACGGTTATGAAGTAACCAACTACTTTAGCGACAACCAGGTGATCACAGTATATGTTGAAGGTCACGGAGAGTATGAGTACAGGCTTGATGAAGACGGCATGTGGCAGAGCAGTAATGTGTTTACCGATGTACCTGCCGGTACCCACACGGTATATGTAAGAGATGTTAAAACGGACTATGCGTGTGACCAGATCGCTATAGAAGGCGTAAGTTTAGTGGACTACCCACATTACTTTACCCCTAACGGTGACGGTTACCATGATACGTGGAACATCATCGGGCTGAACCAGCCTGATGCTAAGGTGTACATCTTTGACCGTTTTGGTAAACTGATCAAACAAATCAGTGCCACAGACGAAAGCCAAGGATGGGACGGTACTTACAACGGTAACCCGTTACCGGCAACGGACTACTGGTTTAGTGTAACCTACCGTGAACTGGTAAACGGAGAACCTGTAGAGAAAGAGTTTAAAGCTCACTTCTCA
>NZ_JAZGZU010000026.1:0-2500 GCF_036347315.1 Flavobacterium sp. C4GT6 | reverse complement strand
GGTTTCTCGCCCGCATTATCGTTACTTATGCCTACATTTTCTTTTCTATCCGCTCCAGCAATACTCACATATCACCTTCGACGCTGAATAGAATGCTCCCCTACCACTTACGTAAAACGTAAATCCATAGCTTCGGTAGTATACTTATGCCCGATTATTATCCATGCTCGTCCGCTCGACTAGTGAGCTGTTACGCACTCTTTAAATGAATGGCTGCTTCCAAGCCAACATCCTAGCTGTCTGGGCAGACAAACCTCGTTTATTCAACTTAGCATACATTTGGGGACCTTAGCTGATGGTCTGGGTTCTTTCCCTCTCGGACATGGACCTTAGCACCCATGCCCTCACTGCTGGTAAACATTATATAGCATTCGGAGTTTGTCAGGAATTGGTAGGCGGTGAAGCCCCCGCATCCAATCAGTAGCTCTACCTCTATATAACTTAAGCCAGCGCTGCACCTAAATGCATTTCGGGGAGTACGAGCTATTTCCGAGTTTGATTGGCCTTTCACCCCTACCCACAGGTCATCCGAAGACTTTTCAACGTCAACCGGTTCGGACCTCCACTATGTGTTACCACAGCTTCATCCTGCCCATGGGTAGATCACACGGTTTCGCGTCTACCATTACTGACTAAAGCGCCCTATTAAGACTCGCTTTCGCTACGGGTCCGTGACTTAATCACTTATCCTTGCCAGCAACGGTAACTCGTAGGCTCATTATGCAAAAGGCACGCCGTCACCCCACGAAAGGGCTCCGACCGCTTGTAGGCGTATGGTTTCAGGATCTATTTCACTCCGTTATTCACGGTTCTTTTCACCTTTCCCTCACGGTACTGGTTCACTATCGGTCTCTCAGGAGTATTTAGCCTTAGCGGATGGTCCCGCTGGATTCAGACAGGGTTTCACGTGCCCCGCCCTACTCAGGATACCACTATCTATTATATTCATTACCTGTACGGGATTATCACCCTCTACGATGCAACTTTCCAGATGCTTCCAGTTCTGTTTACATAGAATGTCGTGGTCCTACAACCCCAATATTGCCGTAACAACATTGGTTTGGGCTAATCCGCTTTCGCTCGCCACTACTCACGGAATCACTTTTGTTTTCTCTTCCTCCGCCTACTTAGATGTTTCAGTTCAGCGGGTTCGCCTCCTATCGGATACTATATCTTCAATATAGTGGGTTGCCCCATTCAGAAATCTACGGATCAGTCGGTATGTGCCCGTCCCCGTAGCTTATCGCAGCTTATCACGTCTTTCTTCGCCTCTGAGAGCCACAGGCATCCCCCATACGCCCTTATTTTGCTTATTGTACTTTTCTTGCATGTTATCGCTAACACACAACTGTGCTTTCTATAATTTTTTCTACTGTATTGTTTATCTCAATATGTCAATGAACGTGTGTCCCGTAGGACTTGTGGAGAATATCGGAGTCGAACCGATGACCTCCTGCGTGCAAGGCAGGCGCTCTAGCCAGCTGAGCTAATCCCCCATTCTTCTTTTTTGAATGTTGAATTTTGAATGTTGAATTAATATTCAATACTCAACTTCCAGAATTTCCTTTAATAATTAAAATAAGTAGAGAATTAGTAGTCCCGGGCAGACTCGAACTGCCGACCCCTACATTATCAGTGTAGTACTCTAACCAGCTGAGCTACGAGACTATATTTCTTTAGAATCTTAGTTACTTAGCAACTCGGTTACTTAGTAGCTTTCTTCCAGCTCTCTTACTTTAATTTTTGAACTAACAGCGAGAGTAAGTCTTTTACTTACCATCTTTTTTAAACCTAACGATCGTGTCTCTAGAAAGGAGGTGTTCCAGCCGCACCTTCCGGTACGGCTACCTTGTTACGACTTAGCCCCAGTTACCAGTTTTACCCTAGGCAGCTCCTTGCGGTCACCGACTTCAGGTACCCCCAGCTTCCATGGCTTGACGGGCGGTGTGTACAAGGCCCGGGAACGTATTCACCGGATCATGGCTGATATCCGATTACTAGCGATTCCAGCTTCATGGAGTCGGGTTGCAGACTCCAATCCGAACTGTGACCGGCTTTATAGATTCGCTCCCTGTCGCCAGGTGGCTGCTCTCTGTACCGGCCATTGTAGCACGTGTGTAGCCCAGGACGTAAGGGCCGTGATGATTTGACGTCATCCCCACCTTCCTCGCGGTTTGCACCGGCAGTCTTGTTAGAGTTCCCGACATTACTCGATGGCAACTAACAACAGGGGTTGCGCTCGTTATAGGACTTAACCTGACACCTCACGGCACGAGCTGACGACAACCATGCAGCACCTTGTAAAGTGTCCGAAGAAAAAACTGTTTCCAGTCCTGTCACTCTACATTTAAGCCCTGGTAAGGTTCCTCGCGTATCATCGAATTAAACCACATGCTCCACCGCTTGTGCGGGCCCCCGTCAATTCCTTTGAGTTTCAAACTTGCGTTCGTACTCCCCAGGTGGGATACTTATCACTTTCGCTTAGCCACTCAGAATTGCT
>NZ_JAZGZU010000025.1:0-4911 GCF_036347315.1 Flavobacterium sp. C4GT6 | reverse complement strand
GATTACTATCCTTTCGGAATGCAGATGCCAAACCGTTTCTATAACGGTACAGATTATAGGTATGGGTTTAACGGGAAAGAAAAGGATGATGAGATTAAAGGACTAGGAGCACAATACGATTATGGATTTAGAATTTATGACTCGAGAATAGGTCGCTTTTTGAGTACAGATCCTTTGTTTGCAGGTTACCCATATTACACGCCATATCAGTTTGCAGGTAATAGACCTATATGGGCTGTCGATTTAGACGGTTTAGAGGAGTTAACTAAAACTCGTAAAAGAATAGTATTAATTAATGTTTGGGGTCAAAATGTTAATCGGAAATATTTTGATAAAAAAAGTAATGAATATATTCAGCCATCTGAAGAGATTGTTGAACAGGGTGATCCAGGGGCTGATGTTGAAATTGAAACAATATCGTATCATTATGCTGGAGCAGGTTATTTTAATAAATATGTTTCTACGTCTACTGTTGAACCTTCAATCCCTGCAACCGATCCTAATGATAATACAAAAGAAATCAATCCAGAACCTCTTGATAATGATGAAAAGCCCGTTTTAGAAGTAAAAAAATCTAATGAAATCAATAAAGAAGTTGAGCAGGTAAATTTAAATAAAGTGGATGAGAAAGTTGTACCTTTACCAGTGAAGAAGAAAAAAGTTATACCGCCGCCACTAAAGAAAGGAGATATTGAATCTACTACAATGGGATTAATGTATCCTATTGTTTCAAATAGTGGTTATGAATGGATTGATCAGGGAACAGGTCAATTTCCGGCTAAAGATCTTTTAACAAAAATAGTGAAAAAGGTTAATTCAAGCCCAAAGATTACTCAAATTACAGTCTCTGGAGAGGCAGAGTATGGCGAAGGGGCAAATGGTTCTAACGTAAGGAGTTCTTTCTACACCGGATTAAGAAAACTTGTACAGATATTCAGAAATTTGGGGTTAAATAATAATGTTAGAGTCCAAGTAGATTATCAAAATACACGAGCCAAATTAAACGGTAAGTTTAAGGTTAATTTTAAATATGAATAGATGAATAAAATATATTTATATTTTTTATTTTGTTTCACTGCTACTACTAACGGTCAGACCACTGAAATTGCAAATATTTTTTTACAGTCGTTTAGTAATGTAGATAGTTGTTATAAAAATAGCAAAGAAGAGCTAGTTTTGTTCTCAAAATATTATTCAGAGACAAAGTTAAATGAAGGTGTACTTAAGCTTAAAGACAGTTTAGTATTCCAAAAACTCAATAGAGACAGAGGAAAAATGATCTATTATTTAAGGCATATTTATTCTAAGGATACTATTAACGGAATATATGTATGCACTGAATATATGCTCACAAAAAATATTCTTGACTATAAATTAAAGAAGCTTAATTTTAGTCCTTTACCTAACCAAGATAATACTTATGAATGTAATGATATTCGGTATGAACACATAATATACGCTAAGTTATTTTATTCCACTGGAGTTCTTATTTTGCCTAGTAATACATTTTCAGAACTTTACATTACACTTATTAAGGAAGATTGTTCAGTTTCCTACAAAGAAAGTATTCCCAATACGGGTATAGAATTTATAGATGATAGAAACTTTTTAGGAATTAAGAATAAGAACTCTTTAATACTTATCTTCAATCGATATTTAAATATTAATAATTAGATACTTCTATATTTGCTTTAGAAAATCTAAATAAAATTAGATATCAGTATGTGCCCCCCCTCGCTGGCGCGAGCATATTGCTCGTGCCCAAGCAGTAAAATATTTAAGTATATAAATAAAGGCAACCAATACGGTTGCCTTTAATTTTTAATACACCTCCAGTTTACTGTGTACTTTCTCGATCTCTTTATCCATGTACGATTGTGCATAGTGAATATAACAATCAAGCCAGAAACAACAAACCCTAAGCCTAGGCTTGGGGTTTGTTGGTTTAAAATCGTAATTTTGAGAAAACAGTTATTATGAAAAAACTGACTCCTGTTATATCTTTATTCAAACAGTTTATAAAGGACACCGAAAATGGCAAAAGGCTTAAAAAAAATGGCGAACGCATAAAACCTCAATCCATACAAAACTATTACTATGTATTACAAAACCTTATAAAGTTTAGTACACAAACAGGTTTTGAAGTGCGAATATGTGATGCTACAAAGCTTACCAAACGTGAACTACAGTCAGAGAAAAATTACTGGAAAAAGTTTTACCTTAAGTTTACCGGTTTTTTATATGATAATGGCTGTTATGACAACTATGTGGGAACCAATATTAAAACCATAAGGGTATTTTTTAACTATTTAAAAAACGATAAGGATTTTAATACCGGTGATTTCCAAAGATTGTTTTATGTGCGTAAGGAGGAGGTTGATATTTTTGTTCTATCGCCCGATCAGCTTAAGTTTTTAATACACGACAGAGAGTTTGAAAAAAGCCTTACGCCATCATTAAAACGTATAAAAGATATTTTTGTTTTTGGTTGTACAACGGGGCTCCGTTTTTCGGATATTTTTTTACTGACTAATAAAAATATTGAAAATGTTGATGCCGACTGGTACTTAAAAGTAAAATCGCAAAAAACAAAAACCTTTAGTTATATTAAACTTCCCGCTTATGCAGTAGCCATTTATAACCAATACAAACCTCAAAATAATAAAGCCTATGTTTTTGGTAAAATAAGTCTTTTTAATTTTAATAAGAGCCTTAAAACTCTTGGAGAACTTGCCGGATTTACTGCTCCTGTAGAAGTTTTACGCGAAAAGCAGGGAAAAACCAAAAAGATGATAAAAAATGGCGATGCATCTCAAAAACGTTTTTGTGATAAAATGAGTTCGCACATGATGCGACGCACCGCCATAACTACCTTACTTATTTTAGGTATGCCAGAGCACCTGGTTCGTAAAATAAGCGGGCATAGTGCTGCCAGTAATTCCTTTAACCGTTATGTACATTATGCACAATCGTACATGGATAAAGAGATTGAGAAAGTACACAGTAAACTGGAGGTGTATTAAAACCAAGAATGATGAACAGTATAATGACTGTTACAGGTATATTCTTGAAATTTTGGGTTTGGTGTAAACAGTTAATTAAATAAAAAGAAGCTACCGTCACGATAGCTTCTTTTTTTATACGCTATAACAATAACTGGTGCGCAAAATCAGCGGGCACAGTGCTGCCAGTAATTCCTTTAATCGTTACGTTAATTACCCATAATTTTATAGAAAAAAATCTAACTACTCTGTTTTATAACATACTATCTATATTAGCTTAAGCTATATATTTATAAAATCTCACTCTATTATTTCCAGTTATTATTACTAACCCCAAGTGTTTTAACGTTTAAATATCCATGTTGTTTACAAGATTCATTGATAAAATCTCTATATTTCATTACATCATTTAAGTCAAATTGGAATGAGACCTTACCTTTACAATAAATATCTATTAGACAATGTCCATATGGGAAATATGTATACGAATTAAATGAATACTTAAAACTATTCTCTACTTTTTCTAAATTCCAAGACTTTGAATTTGTAAATATTTTATCCCCTATATAAATAAATTCATTGTTAATAATAGGGGAAATTTTGATATCACAAGCAATAACATCTTCAAAAGAAAATTTTCCGAATCCATTAATTGATGCTATATCTATATCATCTTCAAAATTTCTATTTAATTTATGTAAAATATTCTCTGATTTAATTATATCTGCCCATCCATAACTTTTCTCTATTGATACCCCCCAAATACTAAAATTAATATTAGAGGGTAATACTGTCGGAACAGAAAAAAAAATCATTTTGTCATCGTATACGTCAATAGGTGATTCGATACTTGAGAAATCAGTATTAGTAATGTCTAATTGTAGCAACATAATTATCAACCTTTCTTTTGTAAAATAATTTCATATATATCTCCTTGTATAGGTTTTCCATCAGTAGTTTTCATTCCAGATTTTATGGTATTTGATACTTTCTCCACTTTTTGTAATACATCAAATTTATCAAGTCCATTGGCTGTTCCTTTAACAATTTGATTAAAATACTTATTGCTTAGACTGCCTCTGATTATGATGGTACCTTGTTTAGTTAATAGCTTAGCTGCATCTACAAGATAGTCACTATATCCATAGGGGTTGTTGGCAATTATATTATCAACAGTTCCCAATAAATCAAGTTCTTTCATTACTTTCGTAAAACTTGATATAGTTCCTCTAAAGCCTTGAGTAGCCTGCAAATCAATATTAAGAGCAAAATTATAACGACTCTTCGAACCTCCAAAAAAATCGAGTATTTTCTTTCCACTACCTTTAAATATTTTTGCTAGTTCATCTCCTTTCGCTTGAGGAAATAAGTCTTCGGGACCTTCATAAAAGAAAGCTGAAGCGGTAGCAAAAATCTCTGTTATTAAAACAGGGTTACTCATTATTGAAAGCGCAAGACTTGCAGCCTTTTCTTTAACAAAGGGGTAAGTAATATAAGCAATAACCAACGCCGTTCCAATTTTTTGAGCTTTTATCCCTCCTTTATATGCCTCATAAGCTTTCATTGCTTCTTCAATATTTCCTTTGGCTAATTCTTCATTGAATTTTTTTATTCTCGCTTCTGAAAGCTTTGCTGAATTTGCTATAAATGGCTCTAGACCTTCTAATTCAACAGCATCTATTACCCTATTTCCACTAAACGCATAAGGTGAGTAAAAAGGATACTTATATGTTAGCGGGTCAATCGCAAAGAACCTGCCAATCCTAGGGTCATGCATCCTATATTTATAGTTATAGCTGTTCCCTTCACCTTTAATCTCATTATCCTTTTCCTGTCCCTGGAAGCCATACCTGTAATCGGTTCCGTTATAGAATCGGTTAGGCATCTGCATTCCGAAAGGATAGTAATC
>NZ_JAZGZU010000024.1:0-8932 GCF_036347315.1 Flavobacterium sp. C4GT6 | reverse complement strand
AGGTATTGCTAAAGAGCGTATCTCCGGACAGGGATATGGTGAGAGCGAGCCTAAGGTTGACTGTAAAGAAAACTGCAGTGAAGAACAACATGCTCAAAACAGACGATCTGAGTTTATTATTGTGAAAAAGAATTAGCGCAAATATTAATTATAAAAATTGCCCATGAATAAATAGAATTATAGAGTTTAGTAGTTTGTTTAAAATCCCTGCAAAGCAGGGATTTTTATGTTTATGTACTTTTAGGGTGAGTTAATGTTGATTAACTGATTTTATTAAGAAAATACATTATTTCCCGATACAGAAATTAACAAGCCTTTGTATTACTGAATTTCAACGTGTTGAGGTACAATAGGATACAGTTTTAATCCAAATATCGACAAACATCACAGATAAACCATTTGTTTTATATCAGAGATGTACTAGTACAAGGCCGCTGGTTAGATATCAAATATTTTTGATTGAAAAAAAACAAATTTGCTAATTTTTGTAGGCGTTTAGAATTAAATAAATTAGCGGAGGTACAAATATTATATGCCCGTAACCACGCAGAGGTATGCGCTTATAAAAAGCAGTAAATTGATTTTTATTTATTTACTACCAGTTATTTTAAAATTAATTAAAAGACTGCCTAAATTGTAAAGGGGATAAGGATACATTTCGTTTGAACATTTTATTGAACGATTGCGGATATCCAAATCCCAGCCTGTAGGCGATTTCTGAAATGGACATATTGGTTAGGGTAAGATACTCCTTCGCTTTATCTATAATCTTATCCTGTATAAGCTGCTGCGCATTTTGCCCGGTAAGTGAGCGAAGCATATCGCTAAGGTAGTGAGCCGATACATGTAACTCTGAGGCAAGCAGTTCTACTGTTGGCAGGCCGATATTTAAAATATCCTCCGAATCAAAATATTGGTCCAGGTATTGCTCCAGTTTGGTGAGCAGATCATGGTTGACGGCTTTGCGGGTTAAAAACTGCCGCTCATAAAAACGCTTGCTGTAGTTGAGCAGAAGTTCCACCTGGGCCACCATAATATCCTGTGTGGTGAGGTCGATATGGGCACACTCTTCCCTTATTTTTTCAAGTAATTCAGCAATATACAGTTCTTCCTTTTCTGAAAGATGCAGCGCCTCATTGACTTCATAGGAAAAGAAGCCGAAGTGTTTAATATTTTCCGCGATCGGGTAGGTGTAGAGTAAATTTGGATGGATGAGCAATGTGTAGCCATCTCCGGCAATATTGCCCAGTATTTCTGAGTGTGGAATATCAACTAATTGCACCTGCTTTGGAGCGATAAAGGTCATTACCCCTTTGTCATAATCATAGTATTGCCCGCCATAGCGCACCTTGCTGCCAATCCCTCTTTTAAGGGAGATACAGTAAAAACCCAAACTGAATTGTTTCCAGACTTCAGTTTCTTCAAACTTCATTTCCGATACCCTGAATACGCTTACAAGCGGGTGCAGGGGATCAGGAAGCCCCACCAGCCGGTGAAATTCGGTTATGGAATTAATGTTAATCATAGTTTGTATTATTTATTAAACCGGGCTGCAGAAATATGCTGCACGGATAAAATATCTTAATTGCCTAAAATCTGCTTCCTTATCTCTTGCCTAAAGGCTTCATTACCTATTTCATTACGCCTTTTATACATAGTGTTGGCATCCTCTCCGGCAACATAACGTATTTGGTCTTTACCGTCGGTAGCTGCTTCAAAAACTACTGCAGCAATATCTTCTGCTTTAGCAGCGGCATCCGTCATGGCATTAGTTATACTAAAAAGTTTGTCTTCCAGTTCCGTATAGTCTGCGTGTAAGGCTTTGTCCAGAGAGCGTCCTAAAAAATCCGTGGCTATACCGCCCGGAGCCACCGTTTTAATTCCAATATTGTGCAAACCAAGTTCAAACGACATCCCTTCAGACCATCCCTCAATTCCAAATTTAGCCGCGTGATAGATGCTATGCAGGGGGAACGTAAGAAAACCTCCCATCGATGTAGTGCTTATAAAAAGGCCTTTTTTCTTTTCTCTAAAGTAGGGAATAAAAGCTTTTGTAACCCTGATTACTCCTAAAAGATTGGTGTTAAGCTGTGTTAGTACCTGTTCATCTGTAAATGCTTCAAGTGAGCCCATTAGTCCGTAGCCGGCATTATTAAATACTACATCAATACTGTGTAACGATATAGCTTTGTTCACATTTTCTTTAATCTGTTCATTATCTGTAACATCAAGGGGTAACAGCGTAACGTTTTCTAAAATATTGAGTTCTGTTTCCTTTTCCGGTTTCCGCATGGTAGCAATAACATGCCATCCTTTATTGTGAAATAATTTTGCGGTAGCTTTACCAAGCCCCGAAGATGCTCCTGTAATAAAAATTGTCTTTTTCATTTTAATACTTTTTAATCAGAAAACAAAGTTCAGTCTAAAATAGGGATTTAAATTATCTGTAACGGAGAAGATTGTATCCGTATTGAAGTTAAGCCTTGAAAAGTTCTAACAGAATTTCATGTAAATTCAGCAATCACCAAAAATCTTGAATAAACCTAATCCAATTGATCCCTTTCGCTAATTTAGACAACTAAAAATGAATATGCGCTGAACACACTCCAATCAGAGGGTTTATTTACAACCTGATGTTAATAGATTAGATTTCCCCAGTGGGAAGCAAACCTACCTTTCCACTACAATATTGTGACTTTTGGCTACACATGCTTGGCGAATGCTTCTGAACTTTGCAATAACAAAAACAATCAAAATGCAAAACGAAATTAAAAATTGGACATCATCTGATATACCTAAAAGAAAAAGCGGTTTAGCTATAATTACAGGTAGTACTGAGGGTGTAGGATATGAAGATGCATTAGCGTTATCATCATCAGGATGGAATGTGATAATGATGGGGCGCAACCCTCAAAAAGGGGCAGATTCAATCGCTAAGATCAAACAGGTTAACCCTACGGCAAAAGTGAGTTTTGAAAAAATAGACCTTGCAGATCTATCCTCAGTTAAAGCCTTTGCTTCAAGAATGAATTCAAAAGGGCAGGCTGTTGATCTTTTAATAAATAACGCTGGTGTAATGATACCACCAAAACGACTCGAAACTGTCGATGGCTTTGAGTTGCAGTTCGGCACAAACCATATTGGCCACTTTGCATTGACGGCACAGCTTCTTCCATTATTACGTAAATCACCGGCTGCCCGTGTTGTTACCGTTTCAAGCGTAGCAAATCGTGAGGGAAACATCAATTTTGATGACCTACAGTCTACATATTCCTATAATCCAATGAAAGCCTACAGCCAGGCAAAACTTGCCAACCTGATGTTTGCTTTAGAACTTCAACGACAAAGTGAAAAGCACGGTTGGGGCATTATAAGTATAGCGGCCCACCCCGGTGTTTCCCGGACAAACCTGCTTATTACCGGTGCAGGGCGATGGAGCGGCCCAGGGATAATGAGGACTTTTTTTCCGTTTTTGTTCCAGCCGCCTGCGCAAGGAGCCTTGCCGACATTATACGCAGCCACTTCTCCGGATGCTAAAGGGGGGTGTGTATTATGGACCAAATAAAATGAGTGAGACCCGTGGATTTCCATCGATCGCAAAAATACCTGTACAAGCACAGGATTTGGGTGTTTTTCTTAGGCTATGGGAAATTTCCCTAGAGTTAGCAAGAGTCACATTTTAATACCTGCTGTTTCAGTCCATTACCTGCGCATAAGGTATTTCTAAATTCTGAATTTTCAACATTATGATTCAAAAATAAAGCAAATGAAACTAATTAGCGCTGTATTGATTGTTGTGGTTTTGCTTTCATCCTGCAGTGCCAGAAAAACCATTTACATAAGTAACAAAACGGGCAATCCCATCACCTTGCTGGTGGATAGCTTTTACAGGGCCACACACACTATAGCTTTTACGGATTCCCTGGATGGGTTAAGGATAGCGCATAAAAAAGTTTTTGATTATGGCAAGGGCAAATGGACAAAGGATGATAAGAGCAACCTGGAGGAAGTGCTTAAGAATACCAAAGTCATTAGTGACAGCAGTAAGACAGCTATCGATACGCCACACAAGACCAAAGTGTCGCATATAAGCTTAAACGTTGAATAACTTTGGATAACTATTAAATAACATTTTACAATAACGAGATGAATACAATTCAAAACAACGACAAGCTGCCAATGGGTTTAACAGTACTGTCAAATGCATTGCAGTCTATAGGATTTTATCTGTACTTCAGATTTAGAAAAGCATTTCCTAAAAAAGCAAGAACGGCCCTTATCAACGCAATCATAGGAATACCTATCGGATTAATTGGCGGTTATGTATTACAAACTTATTTTCTGAATTAGTGCAGATGATAACAGTTTTCCTTCATAGAATATCGTAAATTGGTTGGTTTGTAAGAGTATTGTCCGGATCATTGCGGGCATCATTTTACAACTTTTATGAATTTTGCTCGTAGCAGGATACTAAAAAAAATAAAGTAATAACTTCATATTAATTTAACTCTTATTATGGCAAATTCAACACCCTTCAGGGTTCAGTCCATATCACAAATACACCAGTTGATGGAACTGCCAAAACCGCATCACCCTCTTATCAGCATCCTTGATTTAAAAGGCCTAAGAAATAGAAATGATACCGATATTGAGGCCGTTGTCTTTGAAATGTACGTAATATCAATGAAAAGAGGTTGCGAGGGATTACATTATGGACAGCAGCAGTATGATTTTAATGAGGGGCTGATGGCTTTTGTATCTCCCGGACAGTTACTGCGTGGAGAAGCAAACGGGGTACCTAACAATCTGGAAGGCTGGATGCTCTTTATCCATCCCGATTTTTTGTGGAATACTACCCTTGCGCAAAAAATAAAGAAGTACGATTACTTTGGTTACGCTACCAATGAAGCCCTGTTTTTATCCGATAAGGAAGAAACAGTAATTAACGACTTGGTAAAGAACATTAAAACTGAGTATGATTCTAATATTGATAAATTTAGTCAGGATATCATTATCTCAAACCTTGAAACTCTGCTCAACTATGCACAACGCTTTTATGAGCGACAGTTTATCACCAGGAAAATCACAAACCATCATATCCTTAATCGGTTTGAGGAGATCCTGACAGCTTATCTTAGTAATGAAGACATGCTTTCTAAGGGATTGCCTACAGAGTGCAATACATGGCATATAGTCTGCACATATCTTCTAAATATTTAAGCAGCCTGCTTAAACAGCTTACTGGGCAAACCGCGCAACAAATGATCCACGAAAAATTGATTGATATGGCTAAAGGGAAACTATCTACAACAGCGCTGTCGGTAAGTGAAATTGCTTATCAGCTTGGTTTTGAGCACCCTCAGTCATTTAACAAATTATTTAAGAGCAAGACCAACCAAAGTCCGTTAGATTTTCGGCAATCCTTCAATTGAACGCCTATACAGCCTTCTTGCGTTGATGTTCCCAAATTCATTCATAAGCCATTTGGCTGGACTGCTCAATAAAGCAAATAGTACTTTTTAGAAAACCTGCCCTTCCTTTTTAGCAAGACCTTTGTCGTATATTTTAATCTAAAAAAATGAAAGACAAAGCAACTGTTCTGGTAACAGGCGGGACGGGTTTCGTAGCCCGGCAGATTATCCTACAATTGTTACAAAAAGGCTTGAGGGCAACCATACGCTAATATCAACGGGGTTCTTGAGGCAACACATACCGAAGGAGAAAATATTGTTCAATAAAGAAATAGAATAGATAATGAACCAGATGCCTATAGAAATGAAAATATTTCAAAACAGCAATTAATAGATAAAAACATTAAAAATGAACCTTAGTAAAACAAGAGGGAAAATATTACTGCTTATTTTCTTAGTATTATCTGGCTGCTCTGCACGCAAATACAACCAGATGGAGATTAAAGGTGATGGTAAAGACTGTTTTACCAAAGCAAATATTAGTACACTTGTCAATAATAGTTTTGGACCTGATGATGGATTAACAAAGTTTTTATATATAAGAAAAAATGTTACTGATACTACTAGTTGTATAGGCTTATACAATTGTGTATTTATAGGTTTATCATCCAATGAAATTGTTCGGAAAGTTTTAAAGTTTGAAGATAAAATTTATAATTTTTCAGATAAAAATGAAAGTAATAACGAATTAGCTCTTCAGGAATTTATAAGTCTTTATAAAGGTAAATTTATCAAAGAGAAAATGGATGAATTAATTTTTCAATTTCAAAAAGGAACCGAGTATTGAGGAAGTTTTTTTTTAATAAAAGTCATAATGTAAAACCCCGTTTCATTTTGAGCGGGGTTTTACATTGATAGATGTGTAATAGTAAATATGAACTTTGTTACTATGAAATAGCTACTATAACCTGAAAGTTAACCTTTGAATGTATTAGTGAAGTTATTACTGTTATGGGTAGCATCTTGGCTACTGCCTCTTGCTGCGCTTTTGCCTTGTAGATGTTTTCTTACCAATGTCTACTTATCTTAGTTTCCTCATGAAATGTGACCTGTATTATTGTATAATCGTACCTTAAGGGGTAAATAAGGGATTTTTACTGTAGCTGTAAAACAGGTGTTTTTACCTATCTGAATTATCTGTTAGAGTATTATTTTTGTTACTAATCGTTTCTAGCAATTAAACCTTACACTTTATGGAATCAATTATAGAAAACCCTTTGGATGTATCTGTCGAAGCCGAAAGGCTATTTCAGGACGGTACAGATTTTGAATTTCCCACAAACCCTTTTGAGAGCATCGGGCTGGCATTTTCAGGGGGCGGCTATCGTGCAGCAGCCTATGCCTTAGGGACACTAAGCGTGCTTGATGCACTGAAAACAGAGGATGGTACTAGTTTACTGCAAAAAGTAAAATTCATATCGTCGGCATCCGGTGGTACTATCACAGCCGTAACCTACGTGGCATCGCTTCGTGAAAACATGCCGTTTGCAGAATTTTTCAGACATCTTAACAAAACAATTACGCAAGAAGAGCTGCTTCATCAGGCACTTGGAGATCTTTCTGAAGCACAAAACTGGGAAGGTCTGCCCAAAGCCCGCAATCCCATAAATGCTTTTGCCAGAACTTACCATAATTCCTTACTGAGTTTCGTAAAGGAAGAGAATAGAACCCTTGACCATATTATGAGTGGAAACGACGCTTCATTTCATATTGAAGAGTTTTGTTTTAATGCATCTGAATTCTATACAGGACTATCTTTTCGTTTCCAGGGAGGTCCAAAAGGATGGAAATCCAAGAGCGGTGGTAAATTCGGAAACAACAATATCAGGATCGCGTCAAAAACAGCAGTGGATACTTTGCGACAAATCCGACTGGCCGATATTCTTGCAGCGTCTTCCTGCTTTCCCCTTGGTTTTGAGCCTATAATGTTTCCACGTGATTTTCATTATCCCGGAGGACCGGGGTTAGACGAGCTGCGTAGCGCGTTGGAGATGGATCCCTACAGCTGGAAGGAAGGAGATGTTTATAATAACTCCAGAAGTAGGAGGGCCACAGCTGAAAGGGAATTTACCGAACGCGGTGAGTTTGGCCTGATGGACGGGGGAATTTGTGATAATCAGGGGCTTTACAGCCTTCTTATGGCTAATAAACGAAAAGTAAAAAAGAGTGGAGGCTCTAAGGCTAAGAATCGCTTTGACCTTATGATGGTTAGTGATGTGACGAGTTTTTTCATGCAACCCTTCAAAGAACCGGTTACTGAGGTTAACCATTGGAATCAGGATACCCCTGAGCAGTACTGGAACAGTTTTACCAAAATGCCGGCAAAAATCCGAAAATCACTTATTATAGGTTACATTGCAGGTGGTGTGATAGGGTGCCTGTCGCTTTTTCCACTTATAAAACAGGGTGGATCATTATCAACGGTACTACTTGCCATAATAGGGCAGCTACCTATTTTAGGTGTCTGTATTGCTGGCTATTTATATAACCGTTTTAAAAGCAGGAAGCAGCAATTGTTTACCCTTTTGGAAAAGAAAACCCTTGAAGAACTTTTTACCCATTATTATCCTGGCAATTCTTTTATTGGGCGAATCGGTACTAAAATGGTTTCCCATCTTAAACAGACTAAGCTGCAGGAGCTTGTTACTATGGCACAAACCCGCGCCCATTCTTCTGCTACCATGATAAGCGAGGTCTTCCTGAAGCACATACGAAGGCTGATTTATGATCAGCTGTTTTCTAACCCTGCTTACAGGTATAGAAGACTGGGTAATTTTATATATGCATTATCTTATACCAATGCCAAAAACAAAAGACCGGTAAGCCTTGATGAGGCAGAAGAAAAGGGAGATGCGACATATGCAGGGCGAAAAGCCGCCTTTGACAGTGATGTAGCCGCCTATTTTAAATTAAGTCCGCAGATGCAGGATGTTGCCGAACTTGCCTATAATGCACCCACTACATTGTGGTTTACTCCAGAACAGGAAACTGATAACCAACATAATTTACGTAAGGCTATCATTGCTACCGGACAGTTCACTACCTGTCATAATCTGATGAAATATTCCTTGCAGCTCAAGCATAGTAAGTATTTTGATACGCTTGAGACCCCTGCACAGAACCGTATTCTCAGTATCACAACTCAGCTGGCTGCTATGATGCAGGAATTTGAAAAGGATCCACACTACCTTTATAACAGGCTCGCAGATTAATAGTAATACTTATATGATTTTACTTGTAAGGATTAAGTTCTTTCATATAGCTATTTGTAAAATAAGGTAGCTTTATTAGATATAGAGAATAATAGTATTTTCATATATATCCTGATTAAAAACAAAAATCCCCAACCGAAAGGTGGGGATTTTTTATGTAGTGCCTTTTTAGAAATGACTAGTCCTAAAATAGCGATACAGGATTAATAATAGTAAAAATACATTTTTTAGACAGAAGTAGCTTTCGGT
>NZ_JAZGZU010000023.1:0-15251 GCF_036347315.1 Flavobacterium sp. C4GT6 | reverse complement strand
CGATACCATCATTGGCATCAGGGTCGGTCTGGTCACACTGAACGTAGTTCGTGATTGGGGCTAAGATGGTGGGAAGGAGGTGTAAAGTAACCTGCTCTATACTGGTATTAGAACAAGAACCATTTGTAGTATAGGCTACAAAATAAGTAGCTGCAGAAGTACCTCCTGTAATCTCTCCGGTTGTATGGTCAATAACTGCACCATCAGTTGGTTGTGTACTAAAATCAAAAACACCTCCCATAACTCCGGTAACTGTTGCCGTAGCACCATCACACCCCGGTGTTAAATAGAAAGAAGCATCATCTAAAACTACTTCCACTGTCGCACTTTCGGCTAAAGTTGAAGTACAAAAAGGCGAACTCAGCATTGTAATGCTAACCAAATTAATGGTTACATCTTCTGTCATATCAGTTACCGAAACTGTTGCAGTACCTGAATCGTCAATTATAACGGTTTGCTCAAAACCATTATTAATAGTATAGGTTACCTCAGTATTGGGTTCTCCCCAAATAATAAACTGTGCTTCTCCCGTACTACTACATATGGGCGACTCTATTACCTGTACAACTGCTAATGGTTGGGGGACTTCTATGGTTACATACTGCACTAAAGTATCTCCACAGTTATCCGTTATGGTAAGCGTGTAAGACGCGGTTTGTGTTGGAGAAAATACAGGATTAGGGATTGACGGGTTACTTACACCTGTTACAGGTGACCATTGATAACTTACAGCTCCGTCGTAAGTACCATCTATAGTATCTATTGATTCACCCGCGCAAATGGTACCTCCTTCAAGACTGGAACCTAAAAATGAAAGATACTGAAAACAGATATACTGAAGGTTAGACTGCTGTCCTGTAGAACCTGTAAAACCAAAGTATACCAATGAAGTACCGTTAAATATATCATCAACCAAATCGGCTGTATAGCTAAATCGTTCGGAACAATCAAAAACAACCGAAAAGGTTTGTGTAGCTGCACGCCATTTGATTTTTATTTCGTGCTCTGTATTATCTTTAATATTGGTAGATGTAGGCGATGCCTGTACAGGAGCAACAAGATTATCTACCGAATTATGGCTTACATTACCATTGGTTTGTAATGCCACGTGATCAAATGAAGGGTCACCTATCATGGTACCTCCATTACTGTAAGTATCAAACTCTACAGCCAGTGTATTACTCTCAGGAAAATTCCTGTAGCCTAACCCTCCCCCAATGTTACCTATAAGCGGTGTGGAACTTGTTTTCATCACAAAAGCAATTCCGTCGGCTCCAAAGCTGTTTGCTCCAAAATAGGCATTGAACACAATATCAAAATCGGAAGTAAGATCGATGGGGTTGTTGTACCAAACCGCTCCCGAATTAGATTGTGCATTATTGGTAATCCTGTAACAACCATTTGCCATTTCGGCTGCATTGTTTACAAAGGACGGGGCGAGCTGTGCAAAAACCTGAGACGATAAAAAGAAGCAAATCCCGAATAAAAAAATTCGGGATAAGCAACTATGTATAAAGTGTGGTAGTGATTTCATGCTCTTTATCTTTTAAATAACAATTTTATACTGCAATTAGCCAATGATAATTACAGCCTAGGCATTAGTTTTCCTGCCTGTTTATATACACCCAGCCCGTATGGTTTGTACCATAGGTAGGATTTGAATCAGAGAAACTGATAGCATAGTAATAAGTACCGGTAGGCAGTTCATTACCGTTGTCTGACTGTCCTTCCCATTGAGTAGTATAATTGGAATAGGAATATACTTTTTCACCATAACGGTTAAAAACAGTAAAATTTTTAACACCAAAACCGGAAAGATCGAAAAAGTCGTTTTTACCATCTCCGTTTGGCGATATCCCCTTTTGTATAAAACACTGGTCTACAATTAGGTCAAAACTCGTAGTCGCAGTACAGCCGTTTTGGTTTTCTATAGTTAACCAGATGGTTTGCCCTCCCGGCTGCGTATTTTCAAAAGCAGACGGACTCGCAATAGTTACCATATTTCCGTCATTATCGTAAGCATAACTTACTATATCAGTGTCGCTAGTAAGTACCTCATCTTCTACTTGTGTCAAATCGAAACTCGTAATCCCATCACCATTAGTATCACAAAGCTGAAGGTTTGATGCCATATTATAAGTTACTTCAGGGTAAACAGTTACCTGAATTACTGATGTATTAAGACAGTTTGGTGTAGTATATTCTACAGTATATGATGCACCTGCTGAAGCATTGGTAATCTCTCCTGTTACAGCATCTATCTCAGCTGAATCTACCGCAACAGAATTAAAAGTAAACACACCTCCCGTAACTCCTGTAATTGTTGCCGTTGCCCCTTCACATCCCGCTGTCATGTAAAAGGAAGCATCTTCACTAATTACTTCTACTGTAACTGTTCCTGTTAAATCTACTTCACAAAACGGAGCTTCCGTTAAGGTTACGCTCACAAGGTTTATAGTTTGGTTTTCATCTGCTGGAGTGCTTACAGTAGCCTCGCCTGAAGCATCCAATATAACTGTTTGTTCTGTACCGTTGTTTATGGTATAGGCTACCTCAGTATTCGGTGTACCCGTAATTAAAAAATCTACCGCTCCACCGTTACATATTGAAGGTTGAAGTGCGTTTACTTCGGCCATTGGGTTAGCTACCATAATGGTACACTCCCTTTCCATTGTAAGTCCGCAATTATCTGTAATGGTAAGTGTATATGTCGTAGTTTCAAAAACCGTAAATACAGGATTAGCAATGGTTGGATCGCTTACTCCCTCTACAGGTGACCACTGATAACTCACAGCGCCTGCATAGGTGCCATCTATAGTATTTACAGGTTCGCCTGCACAGGCTACCTGATCCTGAATCTGATCATCTAAAAATGAAATGTACTGAAAACAGATATATTGTTCATTTGACAGAGAGCCTGTTGAACCTGTAAAACCAAAATAAACAGTAGAATTGCCTTCAAAAATATCGTTAACAATGTCTGCTGTATAACTAAAACGTTCAGAACAGTCAAAAATAACCGTAAAAGTTTGCAATTCGGCACGCCATAATATTTTTACCTCATGTTCCTGTCCGTCCTTAATATTAGTTGAAGTTAGGGAAGCCTGAACAGGAGCGACCAAATTATCCGGCGAGACATGGCTTGTATTACCATTTGTCTGAAGGGCAACGTGGTTAAAAAAAGGATCACTTATAACCTCACCCGAGGCTGTATTATTATTCTTAAAGGTATCAAACTCTACAGCCAGGGATGGTTGGTCAGGAAGGTTTCTATATCCCATTCCCCCTCCTATTATACCTATAACAGCATCGGGGGTAGTCTTTAGAACAAATGTCATTCCGTCTGCCCCATTGCTGTTTGATCCGAAATAGGCATTAAATACGATGTCAAAATCCTGTGAAAGATCTATAGGGTTATCATACCATGCAGCTCCCGAATTGGATTGCTGATTTGTTGTTATAGTGTAGCAATTGTCTCCTGTTGCAGAAGCATTGTTTACAAAAGTAGGCGTTAACTGCCCAAAGCTTTTTACTGAAAACAACAGGCATACTGCTAAAAGCAGCAATACCTGTTTATTGAATAGCACCAGATTATTCTTCATTTGTCAATTGATTAGTGTTATTGCTTTTCAACCTTATAGGTTTGTGTTTTCCCTCCTATATTTACCTTTAAAAAGTAAATCCCTGTAGGGAAGTTTACCATATTAACCACTGCCTGATTACTGCCAATATTTTCCTGCAGTACCTGCCTGCCCTGCATATCATAAATGGCTATACCGGCTATTGCCTCGTTATTGGACTGAAGCATTAAATTATCACTAACCGGATTTGGGTAGTATTTAAAAGTATCCAATATGTTTTCTTCAACAGAAAGTTCTTGTGTTTGTACATACATAGCCTGAGACCAGCGGCTGTTTTCCTCATTACCGCATTTAGAGCGCACAAAAACCTGATAAACAGTACTTGGTTCTACATTTTCGGTAGCCGTACCTTCACTTTCGCCATCAGTTACCTGTAAATAATCTTCCTCGGCCAAAACAGCATAGGTTACCTGCCCTGTCGAATTGTATATTTTACCGTACAGTACCTCCCATTCATCGGCATTACCTATTTCATCCCAGTTCACAAAAATTTCGTGGCCTGAAATTGCTTCTGCAGTAACATTTGTTGGCTGGGTACATATAGGGGTAGCACCGCTTTCCCTGTTTATAAGATATGCCGATACCGGTATGTATCCCTGAGCATCTACAAACTCGGCTTCCGGCACATCGATAGTAACCGAGTGCTCCCCAGCCGGCAAAGTACCCAAATCAATTTCATAAGTAGGGATTCGATCGCCCGGGCACCAGTTATTCCAGTATATCCAACCTCTTAACGGTAGTTGTGATGCCCCATAAATACCGTTGCCCTGTGTATTATACTGTCGATAAGGCTCACATGATTTCCCCCCCGGGATATACTCATAAATAAGCGTTTCATCTAAATAAACATAGTGCCTGCGACGAACGTATTCTTCTCCTCCCGAATTTGCCCCGTGGTTTGAGGTAATCAGGATTAGTTTTAAATTATCGGTCTCTTCTGTAATTGTGAAGTCAATTATCTTGGTTGTTTCACCCGTAACATCAGTAGCGTTATAATTGTTAAGCCTACTGTTTGCTAACAATGGCATAAATACCAAATCATCTGTATAAGTAATCTGATCATCTGTATTTGATGTAAAATTAAGGGTTGCCCTAAAAGTATCTAGGTGACCCGAACAGCCGGCTACCTGCTCCTGCCCTGCTCCCGTTGTACCAAACAATTGTAGCTCTACCCAAATATCATAGGTATTGCGTATGGATGTATTAGTTACTATTTCGCTAACATTGTTTGCCGTATACTCATAAGATAATGTTGTTGGAGAATAGTTTTTATTCATAAAAGGGGTTACCAACCTGGCTATTTCTACCCTTGGTACATCTTCAGAAACATAAGAGGTTGCTTCTTTTGGTGTAAATGCCAAAAACACATGGCAAAGCCTGTCATAATTATCGCAGGCGGCACCTATTTGCAAATCGATATCCAGTGTATTACCCATAGCATCCAGCTCGGTATCAGTAAGTTTTCTTGCATAGCGGGAATTAGAATGTCTTAACACTTCTGCCGGCATAGGTTCATATAAAGCCTCTTCGCTTAGTGTAGCGGTATAACCACCGTAAAAAATAACATCATCAAAAACCGTAATGGTTGTTTCCTGAGCATTGGACTGATTTGCCAGTATTAATGAGAAAACAAAGCATGATGTTTTAATCGTATTTTTAGCATAAGAACCAATATTGGCCTTAAAAACATTAAATATTTTTTTTTTCATAAATAGTAGAGTAAGTACAATGAAAGCCTACCCCGAAGTATGTTTCGAGGCAGGGTTTTCAACAGTTTAGATAGGAAAAAACTACTTTATTGCTATTTTATAAGTTCCTGTTTTGCCTAATGCAGTAACCTGCATTACATATACACCAACAGGAAGCTGTGATAAGTTTATTTGTGAAGCTGCCGCGTTTACTTTTACCTCTGTTAACCTTTGTCCTGCAAGGTTGTAAACCACAACATTTTCTATTATATCCTGAGCACTAATCCTAACGATACCTGTAGTTGGGTTAGGGTACAATACAAAGCCTTTTATTACATTATCGCTAAGTCCAAGCAATTGTGTTGAGAACACTTCCGGACCTTCCCAGCTACTTGTCATTTCCTCGCTGCAAATAGCACGAACATAAACATCATAAGCTGTATTATCTGTAAGCTCTTCCAGCATTACCTCGGTAAGATCATTTACAGTAACCGACATACCTTCTGCTTCAGGATTGAAGCCCTGCTCACCATAAAGTACTTCCCACTGGGTAGCTGTTCCGTTTTCTGTCCATAATACCATAGCGGTAGATGAAGTAACATCAGTAACCGATACCGATGAAGGATCTTCACACTCTATTGTATCTTCAAGGGTTACAAATGTCTGCTGGCCTTCCCACTCACTGGTAAAGTCCTCACCACAAACGGCACGAACATAAACATGATATTCGGTATTAGCATCAAGCTCCTCTAATGTCACTTCGGCAACATCGTTTACAGTAACCGACATGCCTTCCTCCTCAATATTAAATCCGGCAGGACCGTAAAGTACTTCCCACTGGATAGCCTCTCCGTTTTCTGTCCACGAAACCATAGCGGTAAAAGCTGTAATTTCTGAAATTTCGATAACTGATGGGGCAGCACAAACCACCTCTTCAAGGGTTAAGAATGCCTGCTGGCCTTCCCACTCACTGGTAAAGTCCTCACCACAAACGGCACGAACATAAACATGGTATTCCGTATTGGCATCAAGCTCTTCTAATGTCGCTTCGGCAACATCGTTTACAGTAACCGACATACCTTCAGCCTCAATATTAAATCCGGCAGGACCGTAAAGTACTTCCCACTGGGTAGCCTCTCCGTTTTCTGTCCACGAAACCATAGCGGTAAAAGCTGTAATTTCTGAAATTTCGATAACTGATGGGGCAGCACAAACCTCTGTTCCTGTTGTAACTTCTGTACAGTCAGACTGTACACTACAGCCACCGTTTGTAATAACTACTGCATAGTTACCATTTACCGTAGGTGTGAAAGCCTGTGTTGTTGCACCTTCAATAGGAATATCCTCATTATCACAGTCTATCCATTGGTAAGTTACACCTTCACTAGCCTCGGTAGCTGTTAGCACACCACTTTCCAGTGTTATTGTGTTGTCTATAACAACCATTGAAAGTTCGGTATCGCCTGCTACAAAGTTTGAAGTTGTACCTGTAAGGGCTAAACCGTTAAAGGTTCCCTCATAATCGTTTTGGGTACTATCGTAAACTGTTGTTACACCAGTGTTATCTGCTTCGGCTGCACCTTCGTTAAACTGAAAATAAGCCTGAAGGTTATCCTGAGGGCCACAAAAAGCAGCATCCATATTTGCCTGAATTTCTGTTTGTGTGCGTGCCACATTCCAAATACGAACTTCATCTATAGCGCCTTCATAATAGTTACTGCTATCAATTCTTCCACCTATCCTAACATCGGTAGCCGAACCCGTGAATACCGAAACGGTAAGGTTGCCCTCTACATCCAGTACACCATCTACATAAAGTTTTACCTTATTTGTAGCAGTTGGATCATACACTACAGCCACATGGTGCCAAAGGTTATCATTAACGGCAATGGTACCGCTTATTCCGTTACCCTGAGCTTCCAGCCTAATGGCATTATTAAAAAGTATATTAAAGGTAAACCTTGTGCCTGTTCCCAGTGAACCCCAGTCTACAATAACGCTTTGCCCGTCACCACCCTGATTTGCCGGTAGTGAATTTTTGTCTGTTTTAATCCAGGCTTCAACAGTTCTTGCCCCATTGCCTGAAATTCCTGCATAATCTGTCTGAATATAATCGTTTATACCATCAAAATAAAGTGCATTATTTTGCGCCTCTGCAGATAAGGATGACATAAGTAAGAAAGTGAACAATGCCCCCTTTAGTAAACGGGCTGCATTAAGTATTTTTCTGTTCATAATAATTAGATTTTTGGTTTGCCCCAAAAGTCTGATAACTCATTATTTCACTTTGTCAATCTCGTCTCAAATTATTACAATATTGTCTCAAAATGCTATTTTTCAGCATATTTAGCCGGTGTAATCTTATAATAATCCTTAAAACATTTAGAAAAATACGATGGTGTATTAAAACCCGTCATATAGGCAACCTCGGTTGCATTGTAGTTTTGTTTTAACAGCTGTGCTGCTTTTTTAAGTCGGTAAACTTTAATGATTTCACTCGCCGGTAAATTGAACATCATCTTTAGTTTACGGTGCAGGTTTGCCCTACTCATAAACAATGATGTGGCAAGCTCATCAACACTAAAATTTTTATTATCCAAATTGTCCTCTATAATAATATGAATCTTATCCATAAACTCGTTTTGAAGTATATCGGTATCCTCTTCTTGAGATGGAATAATTTTTGAAAACGTATCATGAAAACGGTCTCTTTGCTTACGCTGAAGTTCTAACAGATTTTTAATTCTTAGCTTCAGTTCAGATATACTAAATGGCTTGGTTACATAATCGTTTGCCCCAAACGAAAGTCCTTCCAGCCTGCTATCCATATCGGCTTTTGCCGTTAACAGAATAACCGGAATATGACTGATATTAATATCTTCCCTCACAGCTTTACAAAACTCAAAGCCATTCATTTGTTCCATGGAAACATCACTCACAATCAAATCTGGCGCCGACTCCAGTGCTACACTTAATCCTTCCTTACCATTACGGGCTATCAAAACATTGTACTTATCCTGAAGGCTCTCTGATATGAATTTAACCAGTTCATCGTGGTCTTCCACAATAAGAACTGTTGGTTTATCTTCGGCATTCTCTATTTGAGATACAGTCTCAACCTTTACTTTTTCCTGTACCTCAAACGGAAGATGTATGGTAAAAGTAGTACCTGTTTGAGCCTTAGTACTGCTTTCCAGCTTTATGGTTCCTTTATGCAATTCTACCAGTTCGCCAACTAACGAAAGTCCTATACCGGTTCCCTGAGAGGCTTCCTGATTACCGGCTTTGTAATACCTGTTAAAAATACTGGACTGTTCCTCTTCAGGTATCCCCCTTCCCGTATCTTTAACTTTAAGTATTAATCCGGTTTCGTCTTTTATTACGGTTACCGTAATAGTATCGCCTTCCTGAGTAAACTTAAGGGCATTAGACAACAGGTTATACAATATTCTATCGAGCGTATTAACGGAAAATAAAAATTCGGCCGACTCCGGTGCTTCAAGTTTTATGGTTACCTTTTTAACTGCGGCTTCCTCAGCAAAGACACCTGTAATATTCACAACAGCCGGCACTATATCGCCCCAAACCATTTGAGGTTTTAAAACTCCTGCTTCCAGTTTGGCTATATCCAGTAACTGATCTGTAAGCTGGATAAGACTACCTGTATTCTTTTTAATGATTTCCAATAGTTTATTATCCTCTGCAGTTAACTTATCGGTAAGCTGTTCGGCTGGCCCTAATATCAGTGAAAGAGGTGTTCTGAACTCGTGTGCAATATTAGAAAAGAAACGGGTTTTTACCTTGTCCAGTCTGCGCAGCTCTTTTGCTTCTCTTGATTTTAACCTAATTTCGTTTTTAACCATTTGCTGCTTTACCTTAAAGTTAAAGAACCAAACTAAGGCACCAATACCTATAAGTAGATACAGCAGCATTGCCCACCATGTTTTCCACCAAGGCGGAGTAATTTTTATTTCTAACGATTTTATATGATTACTCCAGGTACCTGTAGTGTTTGAGGAATTAACTTCAAAAGTATATTTACCCGGAGGCAGCTTGGTATAAACAGCTTCCCTTTTATTACCTGCTGTAACCCAGTTATCATCGTACCCTAAAAGTCGGTAACGGTATTTTATATCCTGCGGCTGATTAAACTGTAATGCAGTATAGGCGAACGCTATGGTATTTTCATTGTAGGGAAGCTCAATATTTTGTACCCCCTTTACAACTCCAATATTAGGTTTAAGAGTATAAATATTTTCGTTGTTCAGTTTGATCCCTGTAAAAGTTACATTTGGCGAAAATGTATCAGTCTTTATGGATTCAGGATTAAAAACAACCCCGCTTTTAACCCCGCCAAAAGCCATTTCACCATCTTTAAGCATAAGTTCATGATGCCTGTTAAACTCAATATTATTGAGTCCGTGACTACGTGTAAAAACACGGGTTTTGTAATTACTGGTATTAAAACACACAAGTCCTTTATTTGTGCCCAGCCACAAATTACCCAATGCATCTGACTGCATGGAATAAATCATATTATCAGGTAGTCCTTCCTTTACAGCAAAAACTTCACACTTACCCGTAGTTTTATGAAACTTAATTAACCCGGATGAGCTTCCTAACCATAAAAATTTATTATTATCAAAATCAGGAAGTACATCTATAAGATTATTGGCAGGTAATCCGTTTTCACTGCTCTGTATCTGTTTTATTGATTTATCAGCAAGGCTTACTTTAAGTAAACCATGAGCCTCAGTGGTTATCCAGAGTATGTTAGTATCCTTATCGGCATACAGGTTGTTGGTTTGTATTTTTTTTGGAAATGTAATATTTAAAGTATCTAATGACAGGATAAACTCCCATTTGTTCACCTCACTTTTAAATACATATATTGAATTATTCTTGTCTACCACTACAGGATTTCCGTTTTTAATTACCGATATACCCGTTATAGGCCTAAACCATGGTTTCTCCGGTGAGGGCACTTCCGGTAGTTTAATAGTTTTATTTAGTGTAGTATTAAAATAGCCTACAGTACGGTTAAGTGCTAACCAATGTTTTTCTCCATCCCATAAAGATCGTAATGAATAAGATGGCTGTAATACCCCTAAAAGATTGTTTCTCCAATTAAAAAAATCGACAAAGTTAATATCGTAAACATCTTTAAGCAGGTCTATTACAAAATCATCCTGATAATCAAAGCTTTTAAAATTAAGACGTGTATCTATAGTATAAATACCTTCGGCATCACCGCCAACCCAAAACAGTCCCGACTGATCGGTAATAAAAGCCTGTGCCTGTCTGTTTCCCCTCAGCTCAATTTTTGCCTGAGGAATTATACCCAGCGCATCAGAATAACTGTAAACAGTTTTATCTGACATAAAGTAATCAATACCATCATCCCCTACATCTATCCATTTGGGACCGTAATTAGTTTCGGCAATTAACTTAATTCTTCTGAATGTTTTATTCTCAGTATTAAAGAAGTAAAGATATTCTTTGTCTGCCCACATCAGTTCGCCATTACTTCTTTCACAGAAGGCAGAAAAACCATCCCCTAATTTTTTCACTTCCATCCCTTCAAACATTGTGTAAGGAATAGGGGTAGAATTAAACTTTTTTGTTTTAGGATTAAAGACGTTTAATGCTTGATGACTCAAAACCCACAGGTTTTTATTTTTATCTTCTAGCAGGTTATACACCGGATTACTCTCATCAAAAACACCTGAATAATCCGTAATTACATCTGTATCATTTAAATCAGTACTTAACAGCATACCCGAGTGAGCCTTAAACCAAAAAGTATTATCTGATGTTACCATCCAAACTCTTCGGTTTATTGTCAGGTTGTGCTTTTCTATAAATTTTGAAGTAATTATATGAGTAGGTTTTTCGGTAATAAAATCAAACCTGTCTATTACCCCTCCCTCATACATAATCCACATGGAATTATCATTTTCCTTTCTTATATGGCTAATAACATTTGAAGCCAGGGACGTACCTTCATTGTTATAGCTACTTTGGAAAATTTTAAAACGGTGTCCGTCATAACGGGCAAGTCCGTTACGGGTTCCTACCCATATAAAGCCGTCGTTATCTTCAATAATTCCTGATACAAACGACTGAGGCAGGCCTTCATCTACTGAAAGGTGCCTTACATTTTGTGAAAAAAGAAGAAAGGGAAATAATAATAAAATCAACAACACCCCAGCCTGTTTACCTACCATCTTTTTTTGCAGATTATTTTAGGGTGCAATATAAATAATAAAATTGCATACCTTTCCTCATAGCAATCACACAAAAAAAACATTAGTAAAACAATTTGTTATGTACCAAACAAAGCAAAAATCCCTGTGATACTATCACAGGGATTTGATTAATATACTTTTATAATAAATTATATTGCAGGTACTGCTGGCCAGTCTACAGGGATGTCTGTAAGGGCGTGCAGGTAGTTCGTTATAGTTTTATCTCCTACTACAAGCAGTACATCTATAAGTTTTCCTTTATCATAACCAGCTTCAAAAAAGTTAGTTAGTGCTGCTTCATCCGCATGACCTTTATTTTCGGCAATACTTTTTACTAATACTGCTAATGCCGAAAGTTTGCTATCAAAGTCTACCTCTGCTTTTCTTATGGCAATTATCTGCTCATCAGTAAAACCATTCATTTTTGCAATGGCAGTATGGGCGCTTAAACAGTATATACATTGGTTTACCTGACTCACTACCAAATTAACTACTTCTTTCTCTTTCGCTTTTAAGGACGATTTTCCGTTTTGGAAAGTAAGATAATTGCCAAGTGCATTTTCAGAATAAGCAAATGAAGCATACAGGTTAGGTACAAAACCTACCATTTTTTCAAGGTTATTAAAAATTTCCTGGTTGTTTGCAGAAACCTGCTCTTTTGTTGGAACTATAAAATTTTTCATTTTTTCAATTTTAATAATTAGACTTGTTGTTTCTTGATGGTACAAAGTTCCTTCAATATCAACTGCCATAAAAGGGACATATTTCCCGAATACTGGTACTTATTTCCCGTAATTAAAAATGATACTTAAATATGTGCTTTATTTCCCTACAAACGAAGTTTCCCTAAACGATATTGGTGAGAGTGTTGTATGCTTTTTAAAGAAACGGCTAAAGTGAGCCGCATCTTCAAAACCTAGTTCTCCGGCTATTTCCTTTGCCGATTTATCTGTATATGTTAACAATCTCTTGGCTTCAATTATGATCCTTTCCTGAATCACTGTTAATGGTGATTTATGATTATAAAGGGCAAATAAATTAGATATGGTTTTTGGCGACTTAAATAACTGATCGGCATAATACTTTACCTGATGCTGCGTGCGGTAATGACTCTCCACCAATAAATTGAATTTCCTTATCACATCCAGCTTATCATCCGGTAAATCATCCTTACTTATATACTGTTGTTTAGCAAGGCGTGTTACTATGATAATAAGTCTTTTAAGCAATACCATAAGCATTTCTCCCTGAACCACATCGGTAGTAATGAACTCGTCATAAAAAACCTGTAGTAATAAGTCTATTTTACGCTGGTCATCATCATTAAGTGTTATGAACATCCTTTCAGACGAACCGTAAAACAGGAAGCCCACACAACTTACTTCCTTATCGTGGTCTACTATACAATAAAACTCTCTGTTAAACTGCCATGCCAGTATATCCTGTGGTTGCGAGAAATAAAAACTCTCGTTTACCATAAGGCACAGCATAGAATTACACGGAAATACATACTCAATTCCGTCTATTACCACCATTTGGTCCTGTCCCCTGTTCCATGCAATGGTAAGGAGTTTATCTTTCCTGTCTTTTCCGTAAAACTGACGGTCAAATTCGGCTTCATCTGAAATCAGTCTGAAGTCGGCACCACTTTTAGAGTCATTATATCTGTACATATACGGCAGTATGTTAATAGGCCTTAAAAATAAGGAATATTAAACAAATAGCATTCCGCCCAATAGTTTACATATAAAAAAAACCTGCTTAAAATTTAAGCAGGTCAAACATTACAGGATAATCTGTCCCACCAGATTACCCCCTGGTTAACCAACCTCTTCTGCTTGCAGTCGCAATAGCATAAGGGGTTATCCAAAACAAACCAAAAGTGTATAAAATACTGTATGAGTAAGCCCAAAATGATTCGGCTACATTATATCTCTTTGCATAAAACAATACAGGGAAACTGGAGTAAATAAGGATACTTAAAAAAGTAGAACTTAAAAACAGTAACGGATGAGTTGCAATAAATACAAACATCAAAAGTATAACAGGATATGCCATTACAATTTTTAACCACTGGTTGAAAAACAACAGTCTTGTTCCGGCTTTTGAACCTTCCCTAAAATCTTTGAATACGAATTTTGACATCATTATATTTTCACGAACGTTACTCCTGCCCCATCTAATGAACATTTTATAAAGTCCTTTATATTGCTCAGGTACGTTTGTCAATACATAAGCATTTCTCTGGAATTTGATATGATACCCCTGTTTCATAATCATATTTGTCATGGCTCTGTCTTCACCAATATCTGAAGGTTGTCCCATAAAGGTTTGATTAATCCATTCTTCAAGGCAACCAAACACGGCCGTACTTCTGTAAGCTGATAAAGCACCAGGCGTACATAATACAGAACCTAACATGCTTTCTGCCGAACGTATAAATTCAAAACTCAACACAAAACTTACGTTAAGCATTTTAGGAATCATACCTTCTTTGTTATTCAGTACTCTAACGTTACCCGCAACAGCACCACATTCTTCGTTTACCACAAACGGACTTACCATATTTCTAAGGGTGTCGGCTTTCACAATAGAGTCACTGTCTATAGTTACAAAAATTTCTCCTGTTCCCATTTTAAAACCTCTGTAAAGCGCATGGCGTTTACCTTTATTTTCAGGCTGTTGTAAAATAGTAACTCTGTCCCCTAGTTTATCTTTAGCCCTTTGCATCCAAAACCAGGTATCATCTTTACTACCGTCGTCTATGGCTAATAGCTGAAGTTTTTCATGCGGATAATCACTCCCTGCTATACTTAACAGCGTGTCATAAACCAGTCTTCCTTCATTGTAGGCCGGTACGATAACCGTTGTTGTAGGAAGTTCTTCATCTGATACTGATTTAATCGACCTGTATCGTACATACAGATACACACTGTATAAAAAGAATACCGCCTTATAAACCAATAAAGCTGTAGTTATACCGATTAAAATCATACCACCTACAGAACTCATTCGGTTTAGGTTAAGTAAATCAAAATCAGGCTTAAAGTAATACACTAAAAAAGCTGCTGTAATCATCAGTAAAAAAGTACCTGCCAGCACTATACGTTCCAGTGATCTTTTTTCAGATTTTTCTTTTTCTTCTTTATTCTCTTTAACAGAAGCTACTTTTACTTTAGATATATCCTGCCTTTGTTGTGTGAATGAATTTACATTATTGGTTGGGGCATACAATGCTTTTGAGGTAATAGTTTCACTTTTCATCTTTTGGCATTTAGGGTTTAATTTAATTGAGTAATGCCTCTACCTGTTGGGTAATCGACAATTAACTATAGCCAAACCACATGCCATCAATAAAAAACACTGAAAAACAATGGCTTACACATAAACACCTCATTTATTGTGTAGAAAAATTCTACACTTTTAATTTTTATTCCACACTTTTTAAGCAAATACATAATAAAAAAAGCCCCGCAGTTGGGCAACTGCGGGGCTTAACGAAAATAGAAAAACTAAAAAGAAAAACTACAAATCTTACATTTGTAAGTATTACTATTTCTTCACAATAATAAACTCAGATCTTCTGTTTTGAGCATGTTGCTCTTCACTGCAGTTTTCTTTACAGTCAACCTTAGGCTCACTCTCACCATACCCCTGTCCGGAGATACGCTCTT
>NZ_JAZGZU010000022.1:0-16846 GCF_036347315.1 Flavobacterium sp. C4GT6 | reverse complement strand
ATAGGTAAGAGTGTTGGCAACAGCATCGTAGTTAAGGCTTGTTAAGGTCTCAGCACCCGAAACTAAATCCGTTAATGCAACAACAGTGTCATTTCCTTCCTCATCTTTATAGGTAAGAGTGTTGGCAGCAGCATCATAGTTAAGGCTTGTTAAGGTCTCAGCACCCGAAACTAAATCCGTTAATGTAACAACAGTGTCATTTCCTTCCTCATCCTTATAGGTAAGGGTGTTGGCAACTGCATCGTAGTTAAGGCTTGTTAAAGTCTCAGCACCCGAAACTAAATCTGTCAATGTTACAACAGTATCATTACCTTCCTCATCCTTATAGGTAAGGGTATTGGCAACCGCATCATAATTAAGGGTTGTAAGGGTCTCAGCACCTGATACTAAATCCGTCAATGTTACAACAGTATCATTACCTTCCTCATCCTTATAAGTAAGGGTATTGGCAACTGCATCATAATTAAGGGTTGTAAGGGTCTCAGCACCTGATACTAAATCTGTCAATGTTACAACAGTATCATTACCTTCCTCATCCTTATAGGTAAGGGTATTGGCAACTGCATCATAATTAAGGGTTGTAAGGGTCTCAGCACCTGATACTAAATCCGTCAATGTTACAACAGTATCATTACCTTCCTCATCCTTATAAGTAAGGGTATTGGCAACTGCATCATAATTAAGGGTTGTAAGGGTCTCAGCACCTGATACTAAATCTGTCAATGTTACAACAGTATCATTACCTTCCTCATCCTTATAGGTAAGGGTGTTGGCAACAGCATCGTAGTTAAGGCTTGTTAAGGTCTCAGCACCCGAAACTAAATCCGTTAATGCAACAACAGTGTCATTTCCTTCCTCATCCTTATAGGTAAGGGTGTTGGCAACAGCATCGTAGTTAAGGGCTGTTAAGGTCTCAGCTCCTGATACAAGATCAGTTAAGGATACAACAGTATCATTACCTTCCTCATCTTTATAGGTAAGGGTATTGGCAGCAGCATCATAGTTAAGCGTTGTAAGGGTTTCCAGAGCCGAAACATTTGAACTATTTACCATTTTGTACCACCTATCAGTATCCCAATAGTAAAAACCTGGAATAATTTCAGTCCCTACTGTAGCTGTATTATAAACTAGCAAACCATTTGGTAGAGAAACTGCAGGCGAACCATCAACATTAGTAATAGGGTTCATTGATATTAAATCAACAAGCTCCACGCGCGATATCAATACACCTTTATTAGAAGACTGGACTTCTAATTGTGCATTCTCATTAGGGGTGGTGGTACCAATACCAACCTGGGAATAAGCTGCAAAACCACTAAAAAGCAAGGCAGCAACGGATAATAATTTTTTGTTCATATGAAGTCAATTAAAATTAGTTTTATCTTTTAAGATAATTTTCTGTCGGTTTGAATTTTATAATCCAAAATTAATTGATGATATTTTTTAAGAAGGTATCAGGTTAATACATAAGCAATAAAAATGTTGTAATCTCATACATTTTTATCAGGATAACATTGAAAAAAGTAATCAACTGCCTGAGCAACCGTAGAAAACTCAATATCGAAATGAAATGATATTATTTCAAGTACCTTTCTATTAAGCTTGTAAACTGCTGCGTTGGTTTTTTTTTCATGGATTGCTATTTCCCTAGAATTCATTTTTTTACGAATCAACGAAATATGTCTTATTTGCTGATTCGTAAAAAGCTTAGGGTAACTTAGACTATCTACTACTTGTTTTGTAAGCGGTAAACATAAAGCACCATTATTAAAAACAGAAACCATATATTTCTCATTATCATATTCTTTTATTGGAATATTAACAAAACGTATCGACACAACTCTATCAGAACATATAATGGGATAAATTGTTTGCTTCACATAAAAAAACTTTTCTGATAAGAGCAATGGGACAAGTACCTCAAAATGTATATTACATTTCTCTTTGGTATACTTCATAAAATCTTGAGAAACGATAAAATCAACCACATTAATCTGTAAACTTCTAAAACATTCTTTACTGAGTTCCATAAAAGAATCGAAGCTGATATTGATTAAATGAGCGAATAAACCAAACGTTTCTGTTTTTCCAATGAAATAAAATTTATTATCATTAAGATTGAGTTCCCAACTTAAATTCTCAGGAACATAGCAATTACTTGACAAGGTTGAAAGTGAATCTTTTTTATTTAAGCCTATATTTGACAAATTCTTATGAAAAGAACTTTTATGATAATTAGCATAATTCATAATCTGGGGGGGCGTGGTAAAATATTGATAAACTAATAGGAACTACGAAGTTTTAAGCTATGACGGTAATACCTCTCAAAGTAATTAAACAAAAAACCTTGACACATAACTTCAATAAACAGCTACAATTATTTAGTTATACAAAATTCATTTTCGGAAAACATTTATAGTAAAATTCTACAGTTTCACAAACATTAGAAAAATCAAAAAAGAGAGAATTTTTTTCTAAAATCTTCCTAATAAATCTATATAGTGTCCCCTTAGTTTTTGATTGATAAAGAGTTATTTGGTAACTTATAAAGCCTTCCTTACTACATTTGATATTTATGAGTTGCCATCTACTAAACCTACTAGCAAACTTTAAAAATTGTAGTATTTCTTTTGTTAATTTTAAAGTTTTTTTATAATCGTATTTAGCTAAAACCTCATAAGGCTCTCCATCCTGTTTTTTAAAATATATGTTTACAAAAAGAAGCCTAATAACCTCATTATAAGTCTTGGGAGCATAAATTGTCTGCTTTACATAAAAAAAAGAGTCTATGAGTTTGAGAGGCAAAAGCATCTCGGAGCAAATTACACCTTTATGGGCATCTCCAAAGCAAGCTTTGGTTAGTTTTAAAAAATAGGAATACTCAATATTTTTAACATAATCATAATGACCAAACATTATAGTTGTACCAATAAACTTAATTGATTTCTGGGACATTAATAATTCCCAACTCAAGTTCTCAGGAATAAATTGTTTTCCGGAAAAAAATACAGATTCATTATACTCCTTCTTTTTGCCAAAAGATAAATGTGTTTGCTGCTTTTTCATTCTGCTGTAAGATTTGTAAGGTTCACATGAGTGTAATATTAGCTTAAAGAAGAGATTTTAATTCTTCTTGAGCGTTAATTACAACAAGTACAAATTACTGGCAGAAAATTTATTATATCTCCAATTCTGAAAGGACAAATTATGGACAAAGCAATGTAAAAAACATGGACAAAATGAAAAATGAAAAAAATAAACCACTGATTTATAATTTTTTAAAAAAGATAATATCTAATATGATATCCTCCTAAAATCAGCAGCTAAAACAGCTATATTCACTTTTAACCGGGATTAAAAGATCAATAATACGCCTATAATAGGCACCTGAAAATCCGTGTTTAATTAATTATTAAAAAATTTATATAATCTTAAAAATTAAAATACCCTTAATACGGTAAAAAAACATCAAAATTATTAGAATATCTGTAGTTTTGATGTTTTTTTTTAGCTGTCACTATACTAAGATAAACTATAAATTAATTATAAATTCTTCAAATTCTATATCATCTTCAATATCCATTTTTCTCTTGATTCTGTATTTTTTCTTAATAACAGTTTCATGTGTAATCTGAAGTAATGAAGCTATTTCTTTATTTGTAAGGTTAAGTTTAAGCAGAATACAAAACTCTACTTCTCCCTTTGTAATAGTAGGTAATTTCTCCTTCAGGCGAAATTCAAAATTAGGATGAATAGTATTAAAGCGCATTTCAAATTGCTTCCAATAGTCATTTTGCTGGTTTATTTTGTCTAGTTCCCTCTTTACTTCTGCTAAATTCTCGAAACCATTACTTTCACATTTTTCAATTATTTTATTAATCATATTTTGTTCATTAGCCATTCTAAGGGCTGACGATGTTAGTTCTCGCTGTTTTTCATCAAGTGCATTTTTTTCAATAGCCATACTTTCCATAGCATTAATGTGCTTTATTTCTATAATTTCCATATCCCTTTTAACACTATTAAGCTTTTCATCTTTAAGTCGATTTTTAAGTCGCATAGAACGTATAAGCAATGTTATGAACAAAATAAGCAATACAGATATAATGACACTACCCCACATCATAACTTTGTGGCGTGTCACCTTTTCAACTAAAGCTTTATTTTTGCTTTTTAATGCCAGGTTTTTTTCTCGTTGCAACTTATTTTGAAACTTTGCTTCTATTTCTTTAATATTTTTTTTTCTGTCTATTTCAATAACCGAATCCTTTAAAGCTAAAGCCAATGCATATTTTTCCGAGGCTTCATAATATTTCCCTAACCCGTGATACGTATGAGCTATAGCCTGAAAAAAATCCATTTTATCTTTAATGTTGGCATTTTTGTAAGCCTCAACATCTTTTACAGTATTTATTATTTGAAGTGCTTTAGCGTACTGTTTTTCTTTATTAAGATAATTAATGAAGATTAATCCTACCCTTGTAATATATGATGAGTTTGTAACCATCATATAGTCAATTGATTTTTGATAGGCTATAATAGCCTCTTCCTTTAAGCCTTCTATTGCGTGTATATCTCCAAGTGTAGAGTATGCAGCACCTAATGCAGTGATATCTTCAAATTTTTTTACTCCTTTGATAGCTATTAAAGTAGCTTTTTTTGCATCATCTATAGCACCTAACTGTCTTAGTGCTTCACCCATATTAAGTTGGGTATAATAGTAATCTTTTTCATAATCATTTTTTTTAAATCCCTCCAAACATTCTTGGTAGAGATCTATGGCAAATGTGTAGTTTTCTTGCAGGCGGTAAATATTGGCAAGCTTTTGTTTTAGTATGTATATTTCAACATTTTTTTTTTCTTTTTCAAGTATTTTTATAGCCTTATTTAAGTTATTTATAGCTTCTTCATAATTGAATTTAAGGGTATATACCGAAGACAGCTCAATATATACCATTGATTTATGCCTGTCATTCAATTTGGTTTTTAAAATACTGTAAAGTTTTTGCATTGAGGTATCAAGTTCTCCTTTGTTAGTATAAGCAACAGCAATATTGATCTGGCATATTATTTTTCGGTCCGGATATTTCTTAGCATACTCTGCAGCTTTTTCCAAGTACAATATGCCAGAGTCAAATTTGCCAAGCATAATATTATTTAACCCATATAATTTGTAGAGATCACTGTAAATTGTATCGTGAACATGGGTCCTAGCTGCTTCTTCCAGCCCTTTTTTTATATAAATACTAGCACTGTCAGGATCTGTTAAAACCAGCGTTTTACCTGTTGCATTAATTGTACTAAAGTCAAATTGTTGGCAGTAACCATTTAATCCTAAAAAAAAGATTAGAAAAAAAAAGTGAGTTTTCATGAGGTATTTTTTGTTTAAAGTGAAACATATAGCTGAGACTTTTTCAAGACGCATATACATTAAATTTTATGTGTATTCACTTACAAAAATAACTTACATTACCATTATTAAAAAGCGTTTAATATTTTTAAACATTAACCAGTTTTTATCATAAATATGCTAAATAACGATAAATAAAAATCATACAATTATACACCACATAAATAAAAACTATATAACTACTAATTTTTTAACACAAATAAAGGTTAGTTTATAGCTTTTAACTTATACTTATCTTTAAAAAAACTCCTTATTTTTAGTGAATAGTTTCTTTTAAAACTCAAATGCTAATGAATCACTTCACTATTTACAAGGAAGCCATTGCTGTAAAATACTAAAAATATTGATAAATAAAAGCAAATAAGATATCATGCCGATACCTTATTTTATAATGAGGTAAAAAAATCTCCCTTTAAGGGAGATTTTATAAAATAAAGCAACTATCCTAAAAACTATTAAATAATATGAAAAATACTATACAGCTCTATGAAAATTATTGTACATGTAAATTAAACCAAGAACTGATATCTTCAGGTGATTTTAGTTTAGCAACTATTTTTAAATTATCATCCAAAAGGATATAAGTAGGCGTAGCAAAAATATAATAATCTTTTATTGCCTGTGTTTCCCACCCCTTGCCATCGCAATAAGTAATAAAAGGTGCCTCCTTATAATAGGTATTAAAAGCATCAATATCAGTATCTATAGCCAAATAGATTATTTCGAGATCAAATTGTTCTTTAAGCAATTTATACCTGCCTACTAATGATGGATAATCTGTATTACAATTAGGACACCAACTGGCACCAAATACAATTAATTTATATTTTGAAGGTATATCACTTAATTTAATACTATTATTTAAATCAATATCGGGGGCGGTAGCACCTATTGCTAATTTTCTGTACTGCTCAAACATCACTTTTTGTTTTTCATTGAGTTGACAGGTGGAATTATCCAGCATTAACAAGGCTATATCTTTAGAGGCAGCTGTTATGTTTTTTTTCTCTAAAAGCACAAAACAAAACTCGGCTATCTCCTGCTGTCTTGCAACATTAGTGTTCAAACTTTCCAGTAATGCTTTATTTGCTTGAATTATATGCTCTGCAATACTATCGTTGTTTTTATAAACTTGCATTAATTCATAGAAACTTTCTATCAAATCTTTTAACAACCCAGAGTGCCATAAGGCATCACTTGCAAAATCAACATTTTTAAAATCTGATTCCAGGTTCATCAATTGTTCATTTTTTTCACCTTGCTGCAAGGCAAACTGTAAGTCGCCAAGTAACTTTCTCACAGTTAAATACTCCTTAACATAACTATTTTTCGGCAATTCATTAATAAATACTTCAAATATTTGCTCTTGGGTGTAAATTTCATTCTTTATCCAACTTTCATTACGTTTGTTGCTTTTATACAATGGCAATAAATACCTTAAACCTGATAACTTTTGTTCTGCTTCCTGATTTATTATGACTCCTTTTTCAAATGACTCGTTTTCATAAGAATCCATAAATTCTAAGGTTTTAAAATCTTGTAAGTTATCCCATTTAATTTTAAAGCTTTCTTGGTTAAGCAATACAATTACACTGCTTACATTTTGTACCTGTAATAATGCTGCACCTTTAAAAGTTTTAGGATAAGTAAGTATAAAATTCCCTAAACTATCGGTATTTGTTCTAGCTAGTTCTTGCTCATTAAAACCATCATAGCTTTTTAAAATAACTGATGCTTTTTTTGCCTGCGGAAAACTGCCTTTTATAGTTTGGGAAAAAACAAAAGTACTCCAAAGAAAAAAAACTATAGTAGAACTAATTTTTATTTTCATTGCTTTTTGTTATTATGTAATTAAACAAGTAAATTGATTTATATAATTAATCTTTGAGGCATCGCACCGTCCAGCCGACTGGACGGGGGGAATAGTTAGTGATCGTGCCACCACTGTTAAAGTTACGGACACTTGCAAAAATGCCACCCACCGAACTACTCCAGTAGCCACCGCGGCTACCCACCCTGCCGAGCGCGCCATTGCCGCCGTCGCGGTAACCTGGAACGGTAAACTTCAAGACAGAGTTAGCAGCTGTTACATCATTTGTGATATTTGCTGTAGTTACTAAAGTAGTCAGCTCTCCTAACGTAGGTACTCTAAAGCCTACAGGACAGGGATTGTTAGTACTTGATTCAGTTGCCCAAAGGGTATCATCTGGCGTGGCCCTCCAATCATAAGGGCTAGCAGGTGATCTAATAAATAAAGCATGTGTAGGAGTATCGCTCTTGGTAGTAGTTGTACCGTTAACCGGTGTTCCTGCTGTCCCGCTTGTATACGTTATCAACTCGTGCCCGTCAGCTTTTCTGCCCCATTGAAACTTACTGCCATAAGCAAGATGGTCGGTAGCACTAGTGGCTTGCTGTAAAGGATTAAAATCAGCATGATTCAAATTAGCATAATGAGCGCCTAAGTTATTATTTAACCATATATTACCGTCCTCGGCAACAACAGGCAAATACAGCATTTGGTGTGAAGTGGTACTACCAGTATTATCTGGCAATCCAAACATTTTATCAGGAATAGCCGAAACATTTCTAACTTCATAATTTGTAATATCACCGGCACTGTTATAAGGATAGATAAAATTACCCATTAAAACACCTAACCCGTCATTACCAATACCGGCATTAACATCCAGCTTTTTAGCATTTAAAGTACCGCCTACTGCTGCTATAGTAGCAGTAATAGCTGTAGTTGATAATGTGTATCCCTGTTCTGCCCACGACAGGGTGAGGTCTCTGCTAACACCATCTTCTGTCATACCCGCAGGAATAGTTATGGTAGTGGAGTATGCAGCTAATGTACCGCTACCCGTAGCCGTAACCGGTATTTTAACCGCAACACCCGCAGTAGTGATACTACCCTGAATATTTAACGTAACCGTTTCGTTTGAACCGTCTGCCGCTTGAACGGCGGTGGTTGCCGGTCCTACAGGAGCAGTGTAAGGCAAATAATCCTGATCATAAACCGAAGCAACAATATATGTTCTGTTTTGTGCCAGGGTAATGATTGGTAGCACAGTTCTTGTTAATGTACAGCTTTGACCACCTATGTTAACAGCAAAACTTGCCGTACCATTTGATGAGGGTGTACCTGTAATAGTGTAAGTCAAGGAACCGCTACCATTAACAAAACTACCTGCCGCTAAAGTAGCCGTAAGCCCTGTAACACCGGTTGAGGTTACCGTTTGACCGTTATGATATGCATCATCACCCCCTGTGTAGGATATAACTGAATATACATTTACAGCAGGCTCACCTTCCCTTAACTCACCATAATCAGACACTGCGGTACAATCAAGCCCTGTAACAGATCCCGGCAATATATAAATACAGCCAGACCAGGCATTATCCTGATAAACCTTGATACACTTATCTGTTTTATCATAAATCACCATACCGTTTTCAGGATTGGTAATCGAACCGGTATTATCTACACGTGATAACAACAAAACCTTATCGGTAGCCGAAAGATCTAACACAGCACTTTCGTGCGGAACAACCGTACCAATGCCCGTTTGCGAAAAACAACTTAAACCCCAAAGTAAAATAAACAATCGTAATGCTTTTTTCATATATATAATAACTTTCACTAATTTTTATTCAAAGCTAATGACAAACAAAAAAAAACAAAGTATCACCATGATACTCCTCATCCCCATTTAACTTAAAATAATCGCTTTGTTTTATTGGTTAATCCTAACGCAGGTAAGACCATTATAATTACAACTCTTTTTAAATTATACACAGCACATACCGCTACGCGGTAGTTATTAAAAGCTCCTGCCCCAAGGGCAGGAGAAAAAACAAAGGCTCTAGTCTTTGAGGCATCGCACCGTCAAGCCGTAAGCACGGTAGCTATTGGTAGTGTTCGTGCCACCACTGTTAAAGTAACGGCTACTTGCTTTGGTGCCACCCACCGAACTACTCCAGTAGACACCGTTGCTACCCACACCGTTGAGCATGCCATCGCTGCTGAGGCGAGTACCTGGAACGGTAAACTTCAAGACAGAGTTAGCAGCTGTTACACGATTTGTGATATTTGCTGTAGTTACTAAAGTAGTCAGCTCTCCTAACGTAGGTACTCTAAAGCCTACAGGACAGGGATTGTTAGTACTTGATTCAGTTGCCCAAAGGGTATCATCTGGCGTGACTCTCCAATCATAAGGGCTAGCAGATGATCTAACAAATAAAGCATGTGTAGGAGTATCGCTCTTGGTAGTAGTTGTACCGTTAACCGGTGTTCCTGCTGTCCCGCTTGTAAACGTTATCAACTCGTGCCCGTCAGCTTTTCTGCCCCATTGAAATAAACTACCATAAGCCAGATGGTCGGTAGCACTAGTGGCTTGCTGTGAAAAATTAAAACTTGGATGATTAATATTAGTGTAATGAGCGCCAAGATTATGGTTTAGCCATATATTACCGTCTTCACCAACAACAGGTAAATACAGCATTTGATGTGTAGTGGTACTACCAGTATTATCTGGCAATCCAAACATTTTATCAGGAATAGCCGAAACATTTCTAACTTCATAATTTGTAATATCACCGGCGCTATTATAAGGGTAGTTAAACTGACCCATTAAAACACCTAACCCGTCATTACCAATACCGGCATTAACATCCAGCTTTTTAGCATTTAAAGTACCGCCTACTGCTGCTATAGTAGCAGTAATAGCTGTAGTTGATGATGTGTATCCCTGTTCTGACCAAGACAGGGTGAGGTCTCTGCTAACACCGTCTTCTGTAATACCCGAAGGAATACTTATAGTAGTGGAGTATGCAGGTAATGTACCGCTACCTGTAGCAGTAACCGGTATTGTAATCGAAATACCCGCAGTAGTGATACTACCCTGAACATTTAACGTAACCGTTTCATTTGAACCGTCTGCCGCTTGAACGGCGGTGGTTGCCGGTCCTGAAGGAAAAGTGTAAGGTAAATAATCCTGATCATAAACCGAAGCAACAATATATGTTCTGTTTTGTGCCAGGGTAATGGTAGAAGGAATAACAGGTAATGGCGGTGGTGGTGAGACCACGGTTCTTGTTAAAACACAACTTTGACCACCTATGTTAACAGCAAAACTTGCCGTACCAACTGATGAGGGGGTACCTGTAATAGTGTAAATCAAAGAGCCGTCGCCATTAGCAAAATTTCCTGCATTAAGTGTTGCCGTAAGACCTGTAACACCCGTTGAGGTTACCGTTTCACCGGTATGAGCAGAACCATCACCACCACTATAAGCTATAACAGAGGAAACACCACTGGCAACTATACCTTCCTCTAAAGCTCCGTTATGTACAGCACCCGCACAATCTAAGGACGCAATAGCAGGACCTATAGACAAAACTTCGCGGGTTAATGTGCAACTTTGCCCACCTATGTTAACAGCAAAACTTGCCGTACCACTTGACAAGGGTGTGCCTGTAATAGTATAAGTTAAAGAAGCATCACCATTAGCAAAACTGCCAGCTACTAAAGTAGCCGTAAGCCCTGTAACACCGGTTGAGGTTACCGTTTGACCGGAATGAGCAGAACCATCCCCCCCCGTATAGGATATAACAGAATATACATTTACAGCAGGTTCACCTTCCCTCAACTCACCATAATCAGGTACTCCGGTGCAATCAAGCCCTGTAACAGATCCCGGCGATATATAAATACAGCCAGACCAGGCATTATCCTGATAAACCTTAATGCATTTATCTGTTTTATCATAAATTACCATACCGTTTTCAGGATTGGTAACCGAACCGGTATTATCTACACGTGACAATAACAAAGCCTTATCGGTAGCCGAAAGATCTAAAACAGCACTTTCGTGCGGAACTACCGTACCAATGCCCGTTTGCGAAAAACAACTTAAACCTAAAAGCAAATTAAACAATAGTACTGCTTTTTTCATATGTATACTATTTAAACAATTTTATGCAAAGTTAAGTTTAAAAAAATAGGGAAAAAGTATCACTGTGATACCTTACCCCCCCTATTTAACTTAAAATAATCGCTTTTTTTTATTTGTTACTCCTGTTACGAGTAAGGCTATTATAATTATATTTTTTTTATACACAACTCGTACCGCTAAGCGGTATTAAAAGCTCCTGCCCCAAGGGCAGGAGCAAAAAAAACAAGGGTTCTAATCTTTGATGCATCGCACCGAAAAGCCGTAAGCACGGAAGTCACTGAGAGTGTACGTGCCACCACTGTTAAAGCCAAGGAAACTTGCTTCAGTGCCACCCACCGAACTACTCCAGTAGTCACCGTAGCTACCCACACCGCTGAGCATGCCATTGCTGTTGCTGCGGAGACCTGGAACGGTAAACTTCAAGACAGAGTTAGCAGCTATTACACGATTTGTGATATTTGCTGTAGTTACTAAAGTAGTCAGCTCTCCTATCGTAGGTACTCTAAAGCCTACAGGACAGGGATTGTTAGTACTTGATTCAGTTGTCCAAAGGGTATCATCTGGCGTGGCTCTCCAATCATAAGGGCTAGCAGATGATCTAATAAATAAAGCATGTGTAGGAGTATCGCTCTTGGTAGTAGTTGTACCGTTAACCGCTGTTCCTGCTGTCCCGCTTGTATACGTTATCAACTCGTGCCCGTCAGCTTTTCTGCCCCATTGAAATAAACTACCATAAGCCAGATAGTCGTTATAAGCAGTTGCTTGTTGCGCAGGATTAAAATCAGCATGATTCAAATTAGCATAATGAGCGCCTAAGTTATTATTTAACCATATATTACCGTCTTCACCAACAACAGGCAAATACAGCATTTGGTGTGTAGTGGTACTACCAGTATTATCCGGCAATCCAAACATTTTATCAGGAATACCTGAAATAACTCTAACATCATAATTTGTAATATCACCGGCGCTATTATAAGGGTAGTTAAACTGACCCATTAAAACACCTTTGTAATCGCTACCAACACCGGTATTAACATCCAGCTTCTTAGCATTTAAAATACCACCTACTGCTGCTATAGTAGCAGTAATAGCTGTAGTTGATGATGTGTATCCCTGTTCTGACCAAGACAGGGTTAGGTCTCTGCCAACACCGTCTTCTGTCATACCTGCAGGAATACTTATAGTAGTGGAGTATGCAGGTAATGTACCGCTACCTGTAGCAGTAACCGGTATTGTAACCGAAATACCCGCAGTAGTGATACTACCCTGAACATTTAACGTAACCGTTTCATTTGAACCGTCTGCCGCTTGAACGGCGGTGGTTGCCGGTCCTGAAGGAGCAGTGTAAGGTAAATAATCCTGATCATAAACCGAAGCAACAGTATATGTTCTGTTTGGTGCCAGAGTAATGGTAGAAGGAATAACAGGTAATGGCGGTGGTGGTGAGACCACGGTTCTTGTTAAAACACAACTTTGACCACCTATGTTAACAGCAAAACTTGCCGTACCAACTGATGAGGGGGTACCTGTAATAGTGTAAATCAAAGAACCGTCGCCATTAGCAAAATTTCCTGCATTAAGTGTTGCCGTAAGACCTGTAACACCCGTTGAGGTTACCGTTTCACCGGTATGAGCAGAACCATCGCCACCACTATAAGCTATAACAGAGGAAACACCACTGGCAGCTATACCTTCCTCTAAAGCTCCGTTATGTACAGCACCTGCACAGTCTAAGGACGCAATAGCAGGAAGTGAAGACAAAACTTCGCGGGTTAATGTACAGCTTTGACCACCTATGTTAACAGCAAAACTTGCCGTACCAACTGATGAGGGTGTACCTGTAATAGTATAAGTTAAAGAAGCATCACCATTAGCAAAACTGCCAGCTACTAAAGTAGCCGTAAGCCCTGTAACACCGGTTGAGGTTACCGTTTGACCGGTATGATAAGCACCGTCACCCCCTGTATAGGATATAACTGAATATACATTTACAGCAGGTTCACCTTCCCTCAACTCACCATAATCAGGTACTCCGGTGCAATCAAGCCCTGTAACAGATCCCGGCGATATATAAATACAGCCAGACCAGGCATTATCCTGATAAACCTTAATGCATTTATCTGTTTTATCATAAATTACCATACCGTTTTCAGGATTGGTAACCGAACCGGTATTATCTACACGTGACAATAACAAAGCCTTATCGGTAGCCGAAAGATCTAAAACAGCACTTTCGTGCGGAACTACCGTACCAATGCCCGTTTGTGAAAAGGAAACTATACTTACGAATAACGCAAAGAAGGAGACTATTGTTTTTTTCATGAATAACTATAAATAGTAAGATTTTAAAAAATTTGATACAAAATTAGCGTCAAAAAAAAAAAAAAAAGGTATCACCATGATACCTTTATCCTGTTTTACTTAAAATAATCGCTTTGTTTTATTGGTTAATCCTAACGCAGGTAAGACCATTATAATTACAACTCTTTTTAAAATATACACAACTCGTACCGCTAAGCGGTATTAAAAGCTCCTGCCCCAAGGGCAGGAGAAAAAACAAAGGCTCTAGTCTTTGAGGCATCGCACCGTAAAGCCGTAAGCACGGTTGTTATTGTCAGTGGTCGTGCCACCACTGTTAAAGTAACGGCGACTTGCTCTAGTGCCACCCACCGAACTACTCCAGTAGCCACCGCTGCTACCCACAACGTAGAGCATGCCACTGCTGCTGTCGAGGTAACCTGGAACGGTAAACTTCAAGACAGAGTTAGCAGCTGTTACACGATTTGTGATATTTGCTGTAGTTACTAAAGTAGTCAGCTCTCCTATCGTAGGTACTCTAAAGCCTACAGGACAGGGATTGTTAGTACTTGATTCAGTTGCCCAAAGGGTATCATCTGGCGTGACTCTCCAATCATAAGGGCTAGCAGATGATCTAATAAATAAAGCATGTGTAGGAGTATCGCTCTTGGTAGTAGTTGTACCGTTAACCGCTGTTCCTGCTGTCCCGCTTGTATACGTTATCAACTCGTGCCCGTCAGCTTTTCTGCCCCATTGAAATAAACTACCATAAGCCAGATAGTCGTTATAATCAGTTGCTTGTTGCGCAGGATTAAAATCAGCATGATTCAAATTAGCATAATGAGCGCCTAAGTTATTATTTAACCATATATTACCGTCCTCGGCAACAACAGGCAAATACAGCATTTGATGTGAAGTGGTACTACCAGTATTATCTGGCAATCCAAACATTTTATCAGGAATACCTGAAATAACTCTAACATCATAATTTGTAATATCACCGGCGCTATTATAAGGGTAGTTAAACTGCCCCATTAAAACACCTAACCCGTCATTACCAATACCGGCATTAACATCCAGCTTTTTAGCATTTAAAGTACCGCCTACTGCTGCTATAGTAGCAGTAATAGCTGTAGTTGATGATGTGTATCCCTGTTCTGACCAAGACAGGGTTAGGTCTCTGCTAACACCGTCTTCTGTAATACCCGAAGGAATACTTATAGTAGTGGAGTATGCAGGTAATGTACCGCTACCTGTAGCAGTAACCGGTATTGTAACCGAAATACCCGCAGTAGTGATACTACCCTGAACATTTAACGTAACCGTTTCATTTGAACCGTCTGCCGCTTGAACGGCGGTGGTTGCCGGTCCTACAGGAGCAGTGTAAGGCAAATAATCCTGATCATAAACCGAAGCAACAATATATGTTCTGTTTTGTGCCAGGGTAATGGTAGAAGGAATAACAGGTAATGGCGGTGGTGGTGAGACCACAGTTCTTGTTAAAACACAACTTTGACCACCTATGTTAACAGCAAAACTTGCCGTACCAACTGATGAGGGGGTACCTGTAATAGTGTAAATCAAAGAACCGTCGCCATTAGCAAAATTTCCTGCATTAAGTGTTGCCGTAAGACCTGTAACACCCGTTGAGGTTACCGTTTCACCGGTATGAGCAGAACCATCACCACCACTATAAGGTATAACAGAGGAAACACCACTGGCAGCTATACCTTCCTCTAAAGCTCCGTTATGCACAGCACCTGCACAGTCTAAGGACGCAATAGCAGGAAGTGAAGACAAAACTTCGCGGGTTAATGTACAGCTTTGACCACCTATGTTAACAGCAAAACTTGCCGTACCAACTGATGAGGGGGTGCCGTTTATACTATAAGTTAAATAACCACCGGTACCGTTTGAAAAATTACCTCCACTAAGAGTAGCTACAAGTCCGGCAACTCCAGTAGAAGCAACTGTTTGACCGGTAAAAGGTAAGCCATTACCACCTGTGTAAGATATAACAGAATATACATTTACAGCAGGTTCACCTTCCCTCAACTCACCATAATCAGGTACTCCGGTGCAATCAAGCCCTGTAACAGATCCCGGCGATATATAAATACAGCCAGACCAGGCATTATCCTGATAAACCTTAATGCATTTATCTGTTTTATCATAAATTACCATACCGTTTTCAGGATTGGTAACCGAACCGGTATTATCTACACGTGACAATAACAAAGCCTTATCGGTAGCCGAAAGATCTAAAACAGCGCTTTCGTGCGGAACAACCGTACCTATACCCGTTTGAGAAAAACAACTTAAACCCCAAAGTAAAATAAACAATCGTAATGCTTTTTTCATATATATAATAACTTTCACTAATTTTTATTCAAAGCTAATGACAAACAAAAAAAAACAAAGTATCACCATGATACTCCTCGTCCCCATTTAACTTAAAATAATCGCCTTTTATATTTGTTACTCTTGTTGCGGGTAAGGCTATTATAATTACAACTCTTTTTGAATTATACACAGTACATACCGCTAAGCGGTAGTTATAAAAAGCTCGTGCCTCAAGGGCAGGAGAAAAAGCAAGGGTTCTAGTTTTTGATGCAGCGCACTGTATAACCGTAAGCACAGTCGTCAGAGCGAGAGTCTTGATATTCGTAGATGATGTAGGTTATTCCATTGGAATTATAAATATTCACCGAACTACTCAAGTAAAAACCGTAGCTGCCCAAAAATTGGAGCGCACCATTGTTGGGATTGCGGAAACCTGGAACGGTAAACTTTGAGGCTTACTAATTTCTGTATTGGAAATTAAACGAAGTTTTCAAATATAAAGTTACGTTTTGCAATATTTTATACATCTCTATGTAAAGTATAATTTTATACCTTTGCAAATATAGAATTAGTGTTCTTAAATAGTCAGATAATTAGCTTTTACTACCAATATATAATCTGTGGCAAAATCGTGGCAATTTTATTTACTGGATTTGCATTTGCAGGAATGACAGGGGTTTGAGCCTATAGGTTCGAATCCTGCTCTCCCCACGAAAAATTAAAAGCCTGCAATCTTTTGCAGGCTTTTTTTATATCCTTATTTTGTCACGTCCTGAAATAGCGATACACAAAAAAGTATCATTATGGATGAACAAAGCAATTATGTAAAGCGTAC
>NZ_JAZGZU010000021.1:0-24890 GCF_036347315.1 Flavobacterium sp. C4GT6 | reverse complement strand
ATAACATGGACTTATGACGACGGGAACGGGAATACAAGTACACAAACACAGTCTGTTGTAGTGGATGATACTACTGCTCCTGTAGCAGATGTAGCTACACTTACAGACATTGTTAACTACTGTAGTGTTATGAGTGATGAAATTCCGGTTCCAACTGCTACAGACAACTGTACCGGTTTACTTATCGCTACTACTACAGATCCGTTAGATTATACAGAAGTAGGTACATATGTAATAACATGGACATATGACGATGGTAATGGAAACACTACCACTCAAACTCAAAATATAACAGTTGAGGAGTCTACTCTTAATGCTGTAACATTTGATAACGGAACATTTACTTATGACGGAACTGTTCATACAATAGAGATTAATAACTTACCTGCAGGTGCTACTGTTTCATACAGTACATCTCCTGAAACAGGTTCTGACAACGGTGCTGTGAATGCAGGTACTTACACTGTAACAGCTACTGTTGATCCGCAACCGGAAGCATTTAACTGTGAATCAATTGTACTAACGGCTACAATTACTATAGATCAGGCTCCTCAAACAATCACTTTTGATCCGCTTCCTGTTAAAAACCTTGAAGCTGATCCTGATTTCCAACTGGATGCAACTACAAGTTCAGGTTTAGAGGTATACTACACATATACTTATACTTCACCAGACCCAGCTGCTGACGTTTCATCTGAAGGATGGGTAGACATGCTTACATCAGGAGAAATTACAATTACAGCACATCAGGATGGTAACGAAAACTACCTTCCGGCTGCAACTGTTTCTCAGGTTCTTGTAATAGAAAGTAGTGATACTTCTATCTTCGGTATGACTGTAGGTGATGTAACTTACGACACTCCTCCAAGCGAGATTTATCACTTAATTGACTGTGGTGATGATTCTGACTCTGTAGAAGTAACTATCGTAACAGAAGTGGGTGCAACTGTAACCCCAGGAAACACATTTACTATCCAAACTCCACAGCCAGGTATCTACTCTTATGTGGTAACGGTAACATCTCAGGATGGTACATCTGTTGAAACATATACTATAGTTGTTGAAAGAAGGTTTGATTTCTCTGACATTGTAGTTCAGAAATTTGATAACGTACTATTAGTAAACAACAACCCTCAAAACAACGGAGGCTATGAATTTACTGATTACGAATGGTATAAAAACGGTGTTCTTGTAGGTACTGGTCAGTACTTCTCTGAAGGTAACAGCCAGTCTGACACACTAGATCCAACTGCCGAATATATGGTTAAAGTAACCACTATTGATGGTGACATACTACAAACATGTTTAGGCCAAACACAGTTACAGCATGCAAGTGCTGCAAGGTTATATCCTAACCCTGTAACATACGGACAACTGATTACTGTTGAGGCTGATTTCCTTGAAAGTGAACTTGAAAACATGACTATTGCTGTTTACAACCTTAACGGTGCTCTTATAACAGAGGTACAGTCTTCTTCAAGAATAACACAACTGCAATTGCCGTTACAGGCTGCTACTTATATCGTAGTACTTAAAACGCCAAACAACAGTAAAACTTTCAAAGTTCTTGTACAGTAAATAAAATAATTCTGCCGCTACAGCGGCAGAATTTATACCATTAAAAATAATATTATGAACAAAAATAAATTCACACAGCTTTCAGCCAAATCGGTAATGGCAGCCTTGCTTCTCATGGGGCTTGGAAAAGCAAATGCACAGGAGGAAAAAAGCGAATTTTCTGTATATGCCGGTGGTATATTCTCATCCATATACTATGACCTTGATCAGGGTCAGGTAGACCATGACAATGGAGTACAGTTAGGATTAAAATATGCTTTTTACCTAAATGAAAACTGGAGTATTGGTCTTGGTGCCGAATATCAAACCTATAATTCAACTGCAAGGTTTGACTATCTTATAGGAAGTTATAATACTACTGATTTTGAAAACGATCCTTTTGAGTTCAGATACACAACGAGGTCTTACAGAGAGAGCCAGAAACTGGAATATGTAAATGTACCGTTAACAATTCAGTTTGAAACAGGTGACGGTATTACCGATTTCTACGTATCTGCCGGAGTAAAAGCAGGCTTTGCAATGAAAGGCCGTTATGAAACTAAAATGGATGCATTAACAACCAGTGGTTATTATCCGCAGTACAATGCCGAATTATTCGGACCTACCTTTATGGGATTCGGTTCATTTTATCAGGTGAATGCAGGAAAACAGGATCTTGAAACTAAAATAGCATGGTCTGGTACACTTGAAACCGGTGTTAAACAATATATTGGTGAAAGATCTTCATGCTACATAGGTGTTTTTGTTGACTATAGTTTTAACTCAATTGCCGATAACAAAGACCAAAACATGATAAACTATCCGTCAGATGAAATGCCGGTAGACTTACAGTTTAATTCAGTTATTAATTCATCTTACTCTAAAGATGTACGTTTAATAGCTTATGGTGTAAAACTACGTTTTGCATTCTTTTAAAGCGTTAAACTTCAACATACAAAAAAAGCAGCCTCTCTAAAGGCTGCTTTTTTATTTTATATTATATCTTCCTCAAACTTATGAAGAATACATCGTTCTCCCTTAAATCAAGTTGCTTGGTAAAATTACCATCCTTCCCTATTTTAACTTCCTCCCTGTAAACAGGAGAACCATTATTATTTTTCTTAATTTGGGTTACCTGCTCTCTGTTTAACTGCGATGGTCTGCCTAAGTCATAATAGTGAGTATAAGCATTATTAACCTTGTACCCTGTTTGACTTACTTCAAGACTATATTTTCCTTTTTCCAGTCCGGATACAGCAATTTCAAGTTTACCTTTTGTTTTAGCCGGTAAGTCTTTTATATAGTACACCTGATTATTAATGGAATCTCCGGGATGTGTATTGGTAAAATCCCATGCCAGTAACTGTAAGTCTCCATTATCGGTTTTACATGCCCACGAGTGTTTATCGTTGTTTACCAACTCTATATCACCCAGTTTTATTTAAAAATGAATAGAAATAATACACAGGCTTTTTAATTCCCTGAATAGTTTGTAACCCAAAAACACCGTGAAAGGGAGTAAAACGTGGACCAGCCTCTTCAAAAATATCAGTAAATACCCAATATGACATTGAGTTAACCGTATTCCCAACCTGCTTTAATTTTTCCAATACATAAGTTGCCAGATAGTAACTGTCGTGAATTGGATCGGCGGGAGTGTATGACGAACTCCATTCAGTATAATGCAGTTCCAGTCCCGGAATTTTAGACGATTCTATCTCATTTCTGGAGTTTATAACATCGCCACTAACCGCCATTTCATCTTTATTCAAAACCGTACCGCTGTTACCAAACTCATCCAGAAACCCCTGTTTTACACCATAGGAATGGGTTGTTACAAAATCGATTGTCACATTATTTTTATAACAGAAATCAATCATTTCGGGTACCCAGTCTGCTCCTGCCGTTGCAGGCCCTCCTACTTTATATTCTTTATTTACACCTTTAACAGCTTTTGCAGTATATTGGTAAAGTTTAAAATATTATTCCTGAGTACCTGCCCAAAAATCATCAAGGTTAGGTTCATTCCATACCTCAAAATACCAGCTTTTCACTTCCTCCTCACCATATCTTTCGGTAAAGTGTTGTACTAAATTAGTTATTAATCCTTCCCATTTATCATAATCTTTAGGCGGAGTAACATTACCTCTCCACCAAAAATAATTTTATCGCCACTTGCTAAAGGTGAAGGCATAAAGCCCAACTCTACAAAAGGCTTAACATTTATACTTAGTAAATAATCAAATAATGGATCTATGCACTGATAGTTATATTGGGGATTTCCGTTTTTGTCTTCCTTATAAACAGCCATATCATCTACCAGTAAACCATGCATACGAATATACCTAAAACCGCAGTCCTGTTGTGCTAAAGCTAACTGTTGCTGCCAGTCGGCCCTAAGCCCTTCGTTTGCGCGCCCGGCTCCTAGACTCTCGTTAAAGAATTTGTTTAGCTTTCCCTGTATTTTGTTCAGGTCTACTTCTATACGTCTTACTGTTTGCTGTTTTGTTTGTGAAATAGCATTTTGAGACCCCATACTCAAAACAGCCGACAAAACCATACCTGTTTTAAACAGCTTTTTTTGATAATCCTGTAATTTTATTTTTGATAATTAATTATTGATTTACTTATGGTCAAATATACTATAAGATATTTATTCTACAATAATTTTCAGAAAAAGCATAAAAAAACCTCCGGCACAAATTGCACCGGAGGCACTCACGATAAATAGTCGCGACCTTCTTACAAAGGAAAAACAATATATAAACACCAGAAATTTACTTCCATCCGCCACCTAAAGCCTTATAGATATTAACCATAGCATTCATTTGTGCTTTTTTGGTCTCTATAAGGTCAAATTTAGATTCAAGCGCGTCACGCTGCGTCATTAACACCTCCATATAATCGGCCCTTGCCGATGTGAACAGGTCGTTAGAGATATTAATTGACTGCGTTAAAGCATCTACTTCTTTAGACTTAAGGTCATAACTTTCCTTAAGGTTATTGATATTAGAAAGCTCATTAGCTACTTCTATATAAGCATTAAGTATCGTTTTCTCATAATTGAAAACGGCTTGTAGCTGTTTAGAGTTTGCACTGTAATAAGTAGCCTTAATTGCATTTCTGTTAATTAACGGAGCTGCTATATCACCCGCAAGGGAATACAATAGTGACTCTGGAGTCTTAACCAAATATGCCGGGTCAAATGCCTGGAAGCCTATACCTGCTGATATACCCAGTGAAGGATAAAATCTGGCTTTAGCAACCTTAACATCCAGTTTTGCTGCTGCTAACTCGAATTCAGCCTGTTTAACGTCAGGACGGTTTTCAAGCAATTGTGACGGAATACCGGCATAAATGGTTTCAGGCACTAAATTGATAAAGTTTTGATGATCTCTGGCTACAGGCTGAGGGAACCTACCCACAAGGAAGTTAATCCTGTTTTCGGTTTCAACAATTTGCTGCTTTAAATCAAACTGTATACTTTTTGTATGTAATAACTGTGCTTCAAATCGTTTTACGGCAAGCTCTGTAACACGTGCTGACTGTTTTTGAAGCTTCACGATATTAAGTGCATTGCTTTGTATCTCGATATTTTGGTTTACAAGTGCCAACTGATTGTCTAACGCTAAAAGCTCATAGTATGAGTTAGCTATTTCGGCAATAAGATTAGTAACCATAAAGTTTTTACCTTCAACAGTAGCAAGATAGTTGCTAATTGCTGATTTTTTGGCATTGTGCAGTTTGTTCCAAATATCTATTTCCCAGTTGGCATAAGCCCCAATCATATAATCAGGAAGCGGTTCAGGGAATTCTTTACCGGGTTTAATTTCAGTATTGGCATCATTAGCCCCCTGGCTGGTATACCTTCCTACTTTTTCAATTCCGGCACCACCTTTAACTCCTACAAACGGAAGATACTCCCCTTTTCTGGCTTTTATCTCATTTCTGGAAATTTGTATTTCCTGCATAGTGATATTAAGTTCCTGATTATTTTTTAATGCAACATCAATCAGGGTATCCAGATACGGATCTGTAAAATATTCTTTCCACTTAAGCTGAGCTATGTTTGTAGTATCCTGCGAGTCGTTAAAACTCGCAGGGGTTTCTGTATTTGCTTCACGCTGAACTAAAGAAGGTGTTTTACATCCTGTAAATGTTAGCGCAAGGCATCCTGCTACTACATATACATATTTATATTTACTAAACATCTTACTCATTTTCATCAGTATTATCGAAATTATCTATTTGATGTACAAACTCATCAGATAATGAGCTCTCATCTTCATCCTTAATCAGTTTTCTTCCGTCAGCAAGGGAACCGAAAATGTAGTACAGTCCCGGAACTATAATTACACCGAAAATAGTACCGAATAACATACCCCCCATTGCAGATGCACCAATGGTTCTGTTACCAATCGCACCCGCACCTGTTGCAATAATCAACGGAATTAGTCCCGCAATGAAGGCAAAAGACGTCATAAGAATAGGACGGAAACGTACCTTAGCTCCTTCAATAGCAGCCTCAAGTATCGTAGAGCCCTGACTGTGCTTGAGGACAGCAAACTCCACAATAAGTACGGCATTCTTACCGAGTAGCCCCACGAGCATGATAAGACCAATTTGCGCGTAAATATCGTTTTGAAGTCCCATTAATTTAAGGAGCATAAACGAACCGAATACACCCACAGGTAGTGAGAATATTACCGCAAGCGGTATAATAAAGCTTTCATACTGTGCTGCAAGTACAAAGTATACGAACGCAAGTACAATAAGGAAAATGTAAAGCGACTCGTTACCTCTGCCAGCCTCATCATAAGACAGACCTTCCCATGCAATGTCATAACCTTTAGGAAGCGATTCTTTAGCTACCTCACGAATAGCCTGAATAGCATCTGCTGTAGTATAACCTGCTGCCGGAAGCCCCCTAATAGCTGCCGAATTGTACATGTTGTAACGTGTAATCTCGTTAGGTCCCTGTGTCTTTTTAAGTTTCATGAAGGCCGAATAAGGTACCATTTCACCATGATCGTTTTTAACGAAAAGGTTTAATACATCAGACGGTAATCTTCTGAATTTAGGATCTGACTGAACGTATACTTTAAAGAAACGACCAAACTTAATGAAACCCTGTTCGTAGGTACTACCAATAAGGATATCAAGGTTCTCCATTGCTTTACCAACAGAAACTCCTTTCTGCATAGCCAAATCGTTATCTATTTCAAGTTCATACTGAGGGTAGTTTGCTGCAAAGAAGGTAAATAGACCTGTAAGCTCTTTACGTTTACCTAAATCCTCAAGGAATTTTTTATTAATCTTATCGAAATCCTGATAATCAGTAGTGGTATTTTTATCTAACAAACGCATTGAAAATCCTCCTGATGAACCAAATCCAGGGATGGCCGGCGGTTCGAAGAACTCAATTGTTGCTCCTAAACCTTTTGATTTTTCTTCCAGCTCTTCCATGATTTCGGTAACAGAGTGTTCCCTTTCATGCCATGTTTTAAGGTTAATAAGACAGGTACCGGCGTTTGAACCCCTACCTTCTGTCATAATCTCATAACCTGCAAGTGATGATACCGACTCTACTCCATCTACTTCCTCACAAATTTTCTGTAATCTTTGTGATACCTGGTTTGTTGTTTCCAGTGTAGATCCCGGAGGTGTTTGTATAATGGCATATATAGTACCCTGGTCTTCACTTGGTATGAAACCTGAAGGAAGCACCTGACTCTCAAAATAAATACCTGCACAGAAAGCACCTAATATTAAGAATGTAAGTAACCTTCTGCTAACTATCCTTTTTAATACTGCTACATATTTACCGGTAAGTTTATCAAAACCACGGTTAAATCCATCTAATGCTTTTGTAAATACATTTGGTTTAGAATGGTGTGTATGGTGATTTTTTAACAACATAGCACATAATACCGGCGTAAGGGTAAGGGCAATAATTGCCGAAATCACAATAGAACTCGCCATGGTAATAGAGAACTGCCTATAAAAGGTACCTACAGGACCTGTCATGAATGATATTGGTAAGAATACCGATACCATTACCGCAGTAATCGCTATAATCGCACCACTAATTTCACCTAATACCCTTTTTACTGCCTGATAGGGCGTTATGTTAGGAAACTCGTCAAACTTGGCGTGAACGGCCTCCACCACCACAATAGCGTCATCTACCACAATACCAATTGCAAGTACAAGTGCAAACAGGGTTACAAGGTTAATAGATAACCCAAAAAACTGTATTACAAAGAATGCCCCTACGAGCGACACCGGTACCGCAAGTATAGGTATAAGTGTAGATCTCCAGTCGCCAAGGAAAACAAACACTACAATTGCCACAAGAATAAAGGCATCCCTTAGCGTATGGATAACCTGCTCAATAGAGGCATCAAGGAATTGGGAAACGTCATAACTAATTTTGTAATCCATGCCCGGAGGGAAAGTTTCCTTCATCTCCTCAAGTTTCGATTTTACGGCAGCGATTACATCACTCGCGTTACTACCATAGTTTTGTTTTAATACTATGGAAGCCGATGGGTGTCCGTCAAGGTTAGAGTAAATATCGAAGAATTCACTTCCTAACTCTACTTTACCTATATCACCCAGGCGAATACGCTCACCATCGGCATTAGCACGAACAATAATATTTTCGTATTCAGATGGTTCACTGTACCTACCCTTATAGGTTAATACATATTCTAACGACTGGGCTTCGATACCCGAACTTTGCCCGATACGACCCGGACGACCTACAATACTTTGTTCGGCCATTGCGTCCATAACCTCATCAACAGATACATGGTAAGCTCTCATACGGTCTGGGTTTAACCAAACACGCATTGCATAGGTTCTACTACCTAATATTTGAGATCTTGCCACACCCTTAATCCTGTTGATTTCAGGGATCATTTTTACGTTAGCATAGTTGTACAGGAACTTTTCGTCCATGTTTTTGCCGGTTGCATACAGGTTAACGTACATCAACATACTCGGCTGGATTGGGGTAATTACAACCCCTTCACGTTGAACCAGTTCGGGCAAGAGGGGCATAACCTGGTCGACCCTCGTTTTTACCCTGATTACCGCCTGGTTAGGGTCGGTACCCGGTTCAAAAATAATTCTTAATGTAGCTTCACCTGCACTGGTTGCATCGGTAGCCATATAACGCATGTCCTGAACACCATTAATAGAGTTCTCTAAGGTAATCAGGGTCGATTTTACTAATACGTCTGCACTGGCCCCAGGGTAAGCTATAAAAACATTTACGGTAGTTGGCGCAATTTGGGGGAATTGCGATATTGGCAACTGTTTGATTGCCAACGAACCTACAAATACGATAATAATAGATATTACTATCGCAAATACAGGCCTATGTATGAATTTATTAAACATTTGATCTTTTTTTAAGTTATTCCATTATTCTGCATATAGCTCCAAATGAGATATAACATGTTTAGGGTCTTCCAGTTTGTATTCTATTTCCTCGTTTTCTTTAACAAGACGGATACCTTCCAGAAGAATCTTATCACTTTCTGATAAGCCTGATTCGATAATAAAGATGTGTGGCAGCTCGGCAGCTATTTTAATCTCTCTTGATTTTATCTTATTATCTTTATCCAATACATAAACATATTTCTTTTCAAGCACCTCAAAAGTTGCTTTTTGCGGAATGATCATGGCGTTTTGGAACGGTATTTTCATTTGAATACTACCCGTTTCACCATGTCTTAATAATCCGTTTGGATTAGGGAATGTAGCCCTGAAAGGTATGTTACCGGTTTCGTTATCAAAATCGGCTTCAATGGTTTCTACAATACCCTCCTGGTTGAATAACTTGTTGTTAGCCATTAACAGGCCTACTTTAGCTTTACCTCCTTCTTTAGCAGATTCTTTATAATCAAGGTATTCTGCCTCAGGTACGTTATAGTACACCCACATTTTACTGTTATCAGATAGATTAGTTAACAAATCTCCTTCGTCTACAAGACTACCCTGTCTAACATGGAAACGGTCAATAATACCGTCAAAAGGCGCTCTGATTTCGGTAAATCCAAGATGAACTTCTGCTAAAGCAAGCTCAGCCTTAGCTTTGTCATATTTCGCTTTAGCCATAGCAAGCTCGTTAGGAGCTACTACATTGCTATCTGCAAGTCTTTTTGTATTCTGGTATTCAATTTCAGCAAAATTAGCCTCTGCTTTTGCCTTTTGCATTTCTGCCTCATAGAGTTTAGGCATAATTTGGAATAGTAGCTGACCTTTTTTAACAGACTGGCCTTCATCTACATAAATCTTTTCAAGGTAACCTCTTTCCTGAGCCCTAAGTTCGATATGTTGTATCGAGTGTATCTGGCACACATATTCATCGGTAATGATGGTGTCCATTTTTACAGGGTTAGTAACAAGGAATTTAGTTTCAACTTCCTTCTCTTCTTTGTCTGTTTTGCAGCTTGTATGGCACAATAATGCACACAAACTCACGAGCATGAGTACTCTCTTCATAATAAATTTTGCTTTTTTAAAACAATACGATTTTCTTGATATTCTTTTTTCTGGTAGAGTTCGTGTATAACTAAATACACGAATATATATTCTTTTGGCCCTAAGCCGCGTGAATACACATAATGTTTAAATGCGAAAAATCAGGCAAACAAGAAGTTATCTACCTGAACAATGGGTTGAGAATCAAAGTCTGATTACTCGAAAAACAATATATTTCCTGTAAGATGAGAAATATGAAAGGGGTCTGCTATAGTATGGCAGACTTTCTTTTACGTATCTGTGAGAGTACCCTAAAGTTTGGGCATAAAGTGCAGTGGTAAAGTAATTGTTGATTTCCAGATATTTTTTGTAGGAAACCAGTTCTTCATCGTCACCTTCGTTATCGGTAACAACAAATTTTTCGGTTTGTTTTTCGGTTTGAGTCTTAAACGGAATTGACTTGAAGTAAGAAGCGTCATAATCCTGACTAAACCCAAAATCAAACTGTAATGCTAACGATTCAGCATTTTTCCCCAATGCATAACTATTGCGTTCCTGATAAGGATGAGCGTTTAAAACGCCCTGTCCCCCTAGCAGAACTACAAAAAGCATTAGAAAAAATCTGGTTAGCATATTTTTCATGGGCACCAAAATTACATAAACAAGATTATACTGGCAAGCAGTTTGATATTAAATATTAACACATCTTAACATACTGTAGTTTTCACTCGTTTTCGCTAACATTGTTAACATTAAATTTACATTAACTTCTTTAAAGCCAAATAATAAATTACTTTACGGCTTAATCCAAAAACAATGCCATAAAGCTATATTTTAACTAAAAAAATCACTATAACGATGTAGTTAAATCAAAACATATTATTAACAGAATCACTGTTTACGGTGATAATACCTGTTTACCCAGCCGCTATTTTATCATCTTTTAAAAGTATATTCAACAACCCCATAACGCATGGCAATAGACATATTTATTTTAGATACAGAAACTGTTTACACAAAAGAGGAAACATTTAATACCATAAAATCATTATTTACTAATAATCCCGAGGTTACCTTTAAAACAAAAAAGAATCCGTTTACAGGTGAAACTAACCTTAATATTGTTATTAATAAAGAAGATTATGTTATAGGTATACTTTTTAGTGATTATGAACAGGTAGCATAGGATTTTGAAGCATTAAAAGGTAAATCTAAACAGCCTCCAAAATATTTTATCCATTGCCTGTTAGGAAACGATCCTAATAATGATTACGACTATTATGCCGTTACTGTACTTGATTACATAATGGAGCTCCCTTATGCAGTATGCTACAGTCACGCACAAAAACAATGGATTCATTAACAAGAAGCAGCATACCCCTATTAATAATTCAACAATAAAAACAAAACACTTGTAATTCGTTATCAATTTTAAGAAGGAGTTTTATAATTTTATATCTCGGCTTTAGTTATACTATAAGTAATAAGCATAAATACATATCCAACTTAAAAAAATTATTTTGACAGATTACAATAACATCTCGTATGCCTCGGGACCATCTGCTATTCCGCTACTGGGGCAAACCATAGGGCAAAATTTAAAAGATACAGTAAAACGTTTCCCTGATAATGATGCCCTTGTGTGCGTTGAACAAAACTACCGTAGCTCATACAGCGAATTTTACAATCAAACGACCACTGTTGCCAAAAGCCTGCTGGCAAAAGGAATTGCAAAAGGCGAAAGGGTTGGTATATGGTCCCCCAACCGGTCTGAATGGGTATTACTGCAATATGCCACAGCCCGTGTAGGTATCATACTGGTAAACATTAACCCGTCTTACCGTTCCAGTGAACTGGAATATGTACTTAACCAGTCGGGCATAAAAATGCTGGTTTCAGCACTTTCTTTTAGAGGCAGTGATTACAAACAAATGGTTGAAGAAGTTGCTGCAAACTGCCCTACCCTAACCGAAACCATTTATCTGGATAAGGACTGGGATTCATTTTTGAGTCTGTCACAAACTATTAGCGACGAGACACTTGCCGAAGCCGAAAGTACCATACAGTTTGATGAGCCTGTTAATATACAATATACGTCGGGCACCACAGGCTTTCCAAAAGGTGTTACACTTACACACCATAATCTGCTTAACAACGGTTATTTTATTGGTGTACGCCTTAAATATACTGATGCCGACAGGGTTTGTATCCCTGTGCCGTTTTACCATTGCTTTGGTATGGTAATAGGTAACCTGTGCTGTACCTCACATGGTGCAACAATGGTAGTTCCGTCAGAAAGTTTTGATCCTGCCACAACGCTAAAAGCTGTGGAAAAAGAGAAATGCACATCACTATATGGCGTGCCAACTATGTTTATAGCCGAACTGGCACTCCCTGATTTTGAAAGTTATAACCTTACCAGCCTGCGTACGGGGGTTATGGCGGGTTCACCCTGCCCTGTAGAGATTATGAAACAGGTACAAAGCAAAATGTATATGAAAGAGGTATCTATTTGCTATGGTATGACCGAAACCTCCCCGGTATCCATACAAACAGTTATTGGTGCACCGTTAGAAAAACAGGTTAGCACTGTAGGAACTGTACAGGATCATCTTGAAATTAAAATAATAGACCCCGAAACAGGGCATGTAGTACCAAAAGGACAGCCGGGTGAACTTTGTACAAGAGGTTATTCGGTTATGTTGAAGTACTGGAACAATCCGGAAGCTACCTCAGTTGTGCTTGATGATGCCCGATGGATGCATACGGGAGATATTGCTGTTATGGATGAAGAGGGATACGTAAACATATCAGGCCGTATTAAAGATATTATAATACGTGGTGGCGAGAATATATCTCCACGTGAAATTGAAGAATTCCTGTATACCCATCCACATATTGAAGATGTACAGGTGATAGGTGTGCCCGACTCAAAATATGGCGAAGTGATTATGGCTTGGGTAAAAGCCAAAAAGGATTCCGGGCTGGAGGAAATTCATCTTCTAGACTTCTGTAAAGGCAAAATAGCACACTACAAAATACCTAAATACTGGAAGTTTACGGCTGATTTCCCTGTGACCATAACAGGAAAAGTACGTAAGGTAGAAATGCGTGAAATATCTATTAAAGAGCTGGGAATCGATGACTTACTAAAAATTAAAACATCGTAATTAAATTGTAAAAAATTCAAAAAAATTATGGCTGCCGTTTTTTAATTGAATTTATTTCTATATTTGCGAAGTACAAAAAGGACAAAATTTTACTATGATTTTTAATCAGCTACATCATCATCATTTTCAAACTGGCTCAAATGCGAGGAGGAAATGATATTGTAGTAACCTAAAATATTTTCTAAACCCGTTTGAGTAAAATCAGACGGGTTTTTTATTTAATCGAGCTCTCCCCTTCTGCTTTTTACTCAGGCATCATTCTAAAAACAATGAGTAAATTAAAGATAGCCGTTCAGAAAAACGGAAGGCTCAGCGAAAAATCGCTGCAACTGCTAAACAAATGTGGCATAAGGCTGCTAAACGGAGAGCGTACACTTAAAGCTTCTTCACAAAACTTCCCTATTGAGGTACTTTTCTTAAGGGACGACGATATTCCGCAATATGTAGAACAGTGCGTTGCCGATGTAGGCATACTGGGCGAAAATGAGGTTTGGGAACAAAACAAAAATATAACCGTAGTCAAAAAACTGGGATTTGCCAGCTGCAGGCTGTCCCTAGCTCTACCCAAACAAGCCCAATACAACGGAGTATCTTATTTCAACAATAAAAAGATAGCTACTAGCTACCCTTTTATCCTTCAGAAGTTTTTTGAAGAGAATAACATCTCTGCAGAAATAGAAACGATTAGCGGTAGTGTTGAAATTGCCCCGGGAATAGGCCTTGCCGATGGTATTTTTGACATTGTAAGTACGGGGAGTACTCTATTAATGAACGGACTTAAAGAGGTGGAAACCGTTACAAAAAGTGAAGCCGTACTTATTAGTAATCCTTCACTAAGCTCCGAAAAAGAAGACATTTTAAACCAGTTACTTTTCAGAATACAATCGGTTATAAATGCAGCCGAAAACAAATACATACTCCTTAATGCCCCAAACGATTCGGTACAACAGATATCACAGGTGCTGCCCGGCATGAAAAGCCCTACGGTACTTCCGCTAAAGGAAGAAGGATGGAGCAGTATACACTCGGTTATAGGTGAAGATGAGTTTTGGGACAACATAGACCGCCTTAAAACACTAGGTGCAGAAGGTATCCTTATTGTTAATGTAGAAAAAATGATTCTTTAAGCTATGGTACAAACCGTTTTATACCCAGAGAAAAATACATGGGAGGCTTTATGCCAAAGACCACAACTCCCGGTAACCGACCTTGAGAACCTTACCCGTCAGATTTTTGATGAAATAAGTAAAAAAGGTGATGATGCCGTAAAGAAATACACGGACTTTTTTGATGGTGTAATCCCCGATAACCTTCAGTTAACTGAAGATGAAATAACCAAAGGTGCTGCAAAGGTATCGACCGAACTAAAAGAGGCAATACAATTAGCTAAAGCCAACATAGAGGCTTTCCACGCTATTCAAAAAGAAAAGAAAAACAGTGTAGAAACCACACCTGGTGTAAGCTGCTGGAGGGAAAACAGAGCTATTGACAAGGTAGGGATTTATATCCCCGGCGGATCGGCACCTCTTTTCTCAACTGTTTTAATGCTTGCCATACCTGCAAAAATTGCAGGTTGTAATGAGATTGTACTTTGTACGCCACCCGATAAAAAAGGGGATGTAAACAATGCCATATTGTATGCTGCCCAACTTACCGGAATTACAAAAATATATCGTGTAGGGGGTATACAGGCTATTGGGGCAATGGCATTGGGTACAGAAACTATCCCGAAAACCTATAAGATATTCGGTCCGGGGAATCAGTATGTAACTGCTGCCAAACAAACCGCACTAAACTATGGTGTGGCTATCGATTTACCTGCCGGACCAAGTGAACTTTTAGTTATTGCCGACAGTACAGCTAATCCTGAATATATGGCAGCCGACCTTCTTTCTCAGGCAGAACACGGCCCCGATAGTCAGGTAGTACTACTTAGTGATAATAAAAAAATCATCAACAAAACAGCAAAAGCACTGGTAAAACAGGTAAATAGTTTACCCCGAAAGGAAATAGCTTTAAAAGCTCTCAACAACAGTAAAGCCATATTACTCACTGACTTGGCAGATTGTATAGCATTTAGTAACCTGTATGCACCGGAGCACCTTATTATAGCCAGTGATAATGCTGAAAATTATATAGATGATGTTACCAATGCCGGATCGGTTTTTCTGGGTAATTACAGTTGTGAGAGCGCAGGCGATTATGCCAGTGGTACCAATCACACCTTACCCACAAACGGATATGCTACAAGTTATAGCGGAGTATCGGTAGACAGTTTCATCAAAAAAATAACCTTCCAGAAAATAACCCGAGAAGGACTGCAAAATATCGGTCCGGCTATAGAAGTTATGGCTGCTGCCGAACAACTGGAAGCACATAAAAATGCGGTAAGCATACGATTAAAAGACATTGGTAATGAATAGTATAGAAAAAACAGTACGCCCTAATATACTGACACTTAAAGCTTACTCTTCCGCTAGGGAAGAATTTACAGGTAGTGAAGGCATATTCCTTGATGCTAATGAGAATCCGTTTGGAGAGCTAAATCGTTATCCTGATCCATTACAAAAAGAGCTAAAGAAAAGGCTTTCGGTAATTAAAGGAGTAGCTCCACAAAACATATTTACAGGCAACGGAAGCGATGAGGCCATCGACCTTTGTTTCAGGATATTTTGCGAACCGGGGAAAGACAAGGCGCTTACCTTCACTCCTACTTATGGTATGTATGAGGTATCAGCAACTATAAATAACACCGAGCTTATTAAAGTCCCTTTAGATAATGATTTCCAAGTTGATAAAAACAAAGCATTATTGGCATTAGAAGACGAAAGTATCAAACTGGTTTTTATCTGTTCACCTAATAACCCGACGGGAAATTGTTTAGATGCAGCCGAATTCATTATACAAAACTTTAAAGGTATTGTGATTGTAGACGAAGCTTATGCCGACTTCTGTTCCACCACACTGGCAAACAAATTGAAACAATACTCTAACCTGATTGTATTACAAACCCTAAGTAAAGCCTGGGGACTTGCAGCAGCACGTGTGGGTATAGCCTATGCATCACCTTTTATTATCAGTCTTTTCAATAAGGTTAAGCCTCCTTATAACATCAGTAAACTTAACTATACAGCTGCTATTAAGACTTTAGAGAATACCGATAATTATGAGGAGCAGAAAAAACTACTGCTTGAAGAGCGCCAAAAAATGAATGAAGCTCTGTCTCAAATCCCAATTGTAAGGAGAGTATATCCTTCGCAGGCTAACTTTTTACTGGTAGAGGTTAGTAATGCTAACTCTGTATACCAAAATCTTATACAACAGGGAATCATTATACGTAACCGAAACAAAGAAGTTAAAAACTGTATCAGGGTATCTATCGGTACACCACAGGAAAACAAAGCTTTACTAAACGCATTACAAAACATTACAGCATGAAAAAAGTACTATTTATAGACCGCGATGGTACATTGGTAATAGAGCCTCCTGTAGATTATCAGTTAGACAGCTTTGAAAAACTGGAGTTTTATCCGGGTGTATTTCACGGGCTTTCAAAAATTGCCCGCGAACTGGATTACGAATTGGTTATGGTTACTAATCAGGACGGACTGGGAACAGCCTCTTTCCCTGAAAACACATTTTGGCCGGCACAAAACAAAATCATTCAGGCATTTCAAAATGAAGGCATCACATTTAGTGAAGTGCTTATTGATAAAAGCTTCCCTGAAGATAACCAGCTTACTCGAAAACCGGGAACAGCTATGCTTACACACTATATAAAAGGTGATTATGATTTGGCAAGTTCCTACGTTATTGGCGACAGGCTAACCGATGTACAACTGGCAGAAAATATGGGATGTAAGTCGGTTTTCATTGGTAATGAATGCGACAGCGCTACCCTTGTAACCCAAAGTTGGGATATTATATACCAATACCTAAAAGCAAAGCCAAGGACAGCCACCGTTAAACGAAAAACAAGTGAAACCAATATAGCTATAGCACTTAACCTGGATGGCTCGGGTAAAAGTAATATCGATACCGGACTGGGCTTTTTCAATCACATGTTGGATCAGTTGGCACGTCACGGCAGAGTGGATTTAGACATTACAGTTAAGGGAGACTTGTTTATAGATGAACACCATACTATTGAAGATACTGCACTTGCACTGGGCGAAGCTTTTCTTAAAGCACTGGGCAGCAAAAAGGGAATTGAACGTTACGGTTTTCTGCTCCCTATGGATGATTGCCTTGCCCAGGTAGCTATTGATTTTGGTGGAAGACCATGGTTAGTTTGGGAAGCCTCCTTCAACCGTGAGAAAGTGGGCGAAATGCCTACCGAAATGTTTCTTCACTTTTTTAAATCATTTAGTGATACTGCTAAGTGCAACCTGAATATAAAAGCTGAAGGCGATAACGAACACCACAAAATAGAAGCGATTTTCAAGGCTTTTGCAAAAGCTATAAAAATGGCTATAAAACAAACAGATAATTATACTATACCCAGTACAAAAGGAGTGTTATGATAATAATTATAAAATACAATGCGGGTAATACCCAGTCGGTTGAAAATGCTGTTCGCAGGCTGGGTTATGACTGCATCATTACCAATGATATTGAAAATATTAAAAAAGCCGATAAGGTTATCTTCCCCGGTGTGGGAGAAGCAGCAACAGCCATGCAGCACCTACAGGCAAACGGACTCGATTTAATAATTAAAGAACTCAAACAGCCTGTTTTAGGGATATGCCTTGGGCTACAGCTTATGTGCAATTATAGCGAAGAAGGTAACACAAACGGACTGGGCATTTTTGATGTAAACGTAAAAAAATTCCCTCCTCTTGATATTGTGCCTCACATGGGTTGGAATACCCTGAACAACTGTAAAGGAGAACTGTTTACAGGTATTAGTGAAGAGGAACATTTTTACTTTGTACACAGCTATTATGCAGAAGAATCTCCCCTTTCGGTGGCACAATGTGATTACATCCTTCCCTACAGTGCTGCACTGCAAAAAGATAATTTTTATGCTGTGCAGTTTCATCCTGAGAAATCGGGTAAGGCCGGAGAACAATTATTAAAAAACTTTTTAAGCTTATGAGAATCATCCCAGCCATAGATATTATTAACGGTAAATGCGTACGCCTCACTAAAGGTGACTATGCCACCCAAAAAACATATAATGAAAACCCTGTAGAGGTTGCCCGATCCTTTGAAGATGCCGGAATTAAATACCTGCATTTGGTTGATTTAGACGGAGCCAAATCAGGCAACATCATTAACCATAAAGTACTGGAAAGTATTGCCACACAAACTAATCTTATTATTGATTTTGGTGGTGGTGTTAAATCGGACACCGATATACAAAAAGCCTTTGATTATGGTGCTTTACAAATCACTGCCGGTAGTATTGCTGTAAAAAATCCGAAAAAAATAGCCCAATGGCTTTCACAATATGAGGCAGATAAAATTATACTGGGAGCCGACTGCAACAACCGTAAAATAGCGATGAATGGTTGGCTACATGAAAGCGATACCGATGTATTGGAGTTCATACAAAGCTATCAAAAAAAGGGAATCAAAACAGTTATTTGTACCGATATCGCTAAAGACGGAATGCTACAGGGACCTTCAACAAATCTGTATAAAGAGATTATCGGTTCGGCAAACATCAATCTGATAGCCAGCGGAGGCATTACCAATATTCAGGATGTACTTGATATGAAAGCTATAGGATGTGAAGGTGCTATTATTGGCAAAGCACTGTATGAGGGAAAAATTGAACTTAAAGAATTAAGTAAACTATGCTAAAGAAAAGAATAATACCCTGCCTCGACATTAAAGACGGTAGAGTTGTAAAAGGAATTAATTTTGAAGGGTTAAGAGATGCAGGTAACCCGGTAAAACTAGCCTCCTGTTATGCACAGGAAGGTGCAGATGAGCTGGTTTTTCTGGATATTACCGCCACGCTGGAAAAAAGAAAAACACTCGCAAGTCTTGTTAACGAAATCGCCAAAGAGATTAATATCCCCTTTACTGTAGGTGGTGGCATAAACACACCTGATGATGCCGAACACCTTATAAGCCATGGGGCTGATAAGGTTAGTGTAAACTCATCGGCAGTTAAAAACCCTAAACTGATAAACCAGATAGCGAAAAACTGTGGCAGTCAGGCTGTAGTACTGGCTATTGATGCAAAAAAGGTAAACGGTAACTGGGAAGTATTCATTAACGGAGGTAAAACCGCAACAGGTATAGAACTTACCAGTTGGGCAAAATATGGCGAACAGCTTGGCGCAGGCGAAATACTGCTTACTTCCATGAATAACGACGGTACTAAAAACGGTTTTGCCATTGATGCCCTTAACATTGTTGGCAATAACGTAAACATCCCTGTTATAGCCTCAGGGGGGGCTGGCAGTATGGAACATTTCTCTACTGTATTTAGTAAAACAAAGGTTACCGCTGCACTGGCTGCCAGTATTTTCCATTACAACGAGATAAATATCAGCCAACTTAAAACCTATTTACAACAAAATAATATACCCGTAAGATGAAACCCGATTTTAATAAAACAAACGGACTTATACCAGTCATAATTCAAAACGCAACAACCCGGCAGATACTTATGCTGGGCTACATGAACGAAGAGGCTTTTACCAAAACGCAGCTTGAAAAGAGAGTAACTTTTTACAGCCGTAGCCGAAATGAGTTGTGGACAAAAGGAGAAACATCAGGCAATTACCTAAACGTAATATCAATGAACCTGGATTGTGACAATGATACTATTTTAATACAGGCAAAACCAATAGGCCCTACCTGTCACACAGGGGCTACAACCTGCTTTGGAGAGTCAGATAGCAAAGGTTTTCTGTACCAGCTTGAAGAGACGATTTCAGAAAGAATAGAGTATGATTCCGGTACTTCCTACACTAATACACTCTTTAAAAGAGGGATTAATAAAGTAGCTCAAAAAGTAGGTGAAGAAGCCGTGGAGTTAGTAATAGAGGCTAAAGATGATAATGAAGAATTATTTAAAAATGAAGCTGCCGATTTACTATACCATTTTTTAATCCTCCTTAAAGCTAAATCTTTAAATCTTAATGATATTGAGAAAGTTTTAGAAGAAAGAAGCAGGTAATTTATCTTAACAATGAAATAACCTAAATTACATTTTAACTTAATAATTAAATAATAACTAATTTTTGTTTTAACAGAAAAGAACTTATTAAATAAAGTTAACAAGTTTATTCGGAGGTTTTAAAAATACTGTATATTTAGCCCGTCAAAATCATCCTTATAAAATAATTTTTAGTCCATGAAAAAATTACTACTTTTATTAGGATTGATGAGTTGTGTACATTCCTTTGGGCAATGCCCGGGTGATACTCAGGCCCCTTATTCGGGCATAGCTTCGGGCTCAACGAGTATTTCTCAAAGAGGAAGAACGTCTACCTACACAAACGTCAATCTTAACGGTACCGGTACAAATGAAGCTTTTGTGACTCCGGGCGCAACCGTTACTTTTTCTTATGATTATTCAATGGTGTACAACACCGGCGGAGCATGTCCAACCTGTCCTACACAACACTTTGTAGGTATGAATAATGTGTTTACCAACTGTCATGAGGAAGGTACAGGAAACATTTCCACTTCATTTACCGCACCAACAGCAGAAGGGTCTTATTACATCACACAATCCAGTGACTGGGCAGTAGGATGTTATCCCTTTAACAGCTTTGACCCAAACAATTCATACGCTGCTGTTGCTGTACTGCATGTAGGGGCTCCAAGTTTAATCCCTCCTGCAAATGTTGTTGTAAACAGTACAACAGCTGCCTGTACCACAGTAGTAAACGGAATTAGAATTGTTGCTATTGATGATTGTGCTGATCCTATAACACTTACTTATGATATAACAGGTGCTACAACAGGAACAGGATCAGGTGATGCCAGCGGAACAACATTTAACGCAGGTGTTAGTACTGTAACTTATACGGCTACTGATTCATCTCTAAACAGTTCTACTGCTACATTTACAGTAACAGTAACCGGAACAACAGCTACCATAGGATCACAAACTAATGTTTCGTGTAACGGTAATGCCGATGGTACTGCAACTATTGATGTAACTGGAGGTATAACTCCTTATACCTATCTTTGGAGTGATGGACAGACAAATGCAACCGCTACAGGTCTGGCTGCAGCAGATTATACAGTAACTGTTACAGATGCTGTAGGTTGTACAACAACTGTTGATGTTACAATTACTGAGCCTAATCCTCTTGCTATAACTCCTTCTCAGGTTAATATTTTATGTAACGGTGATAATACAGGAGAAGCTACAGTAACAGTTACAGGTGGTACTGGTGTTTACACTTATGACTGGAGTGACGGGCAAGCAGGTGCTACCGCTACAGGATTAACAGCAGGGTCTTACTCTGTGGATATTACTGATGAAAGCGGATGTACATTAAGTGAGAGCTTTACAATAACCGAACTTCCTGCACTAACAGCAACTCCTACCGGTGTTGATATTGTTTGTAACGGAGATGCTTCGGGCTCGGCTTCAGTTGCTGTAACAGGTGGTGCAGCCCCATATACTTATTTATGGAGTACTACCGAAACTACATCTACTATTTCAAACCTTACTGCAGGAAATTATACTGTAGATATTGAAGATGCTAACGGATGTACTACAAATGCTTCGGTTACCATTAACGAATCCCCTGCTCTTGTACTTAGTGAAACTCATACGGATGTTCAGTGTAATGGTAATAATACTGGGGTAGCTTCTGTTATTGTAACAGGTGGTGCCACTCCTTATACTTACCTTTGGGATAACGGAGAAGAATCTGCCACTATTACAAACTTATTGGCAGGAACATATACTGTGCAAGTTAAAGACAACAATAACTGCACTAAATCGCTTACTATTGAAATACAGGAGCCAGATGCTTTAGAATCTACTCCTAGTCAGGTTGATATATTATGTAATGGCGATAACACAGGTGCAGCCTCTCTTACCATAACAGGTGGTGTGGGACCATATTCCTATTTGTGGGATACAGGTGAAATTACAGACAATATAGCTAACCTTGTTGCCGGTAACTATTCTGTAATTGTTACCGACGCTAACGGGTGTACTTTAACCCAATTATATACTATAGAAGAACCAGATCCTCTTTCTGTTAATCCTACCCAACAGAATATATTGTGTAATGGTAATGCTACAGGTTCGGCTACTGCTACAGTATCAGGAGGAACATCGCCTTACAATTACTTGTGGAGTAACGGCGAAGCTACAGCTACTATCAGTGGACTTACATCCGGAAACTATTCAGTAGGTATAACAGATGCTAATGGGTGTACAATTTCACAGTCATTCTTTATTAGTCAGCCAAATGCACTTACAGCTACCACAGCTAAAAGTGATATTGCGTGTAACGGTGATGATACAGGTGTAGCATCAATAACTGTTTCAGGTGGTGTTGCTCCCTATACGTATGAGTGGAGTAATGGTGAAGATACTGCTGCTATAACAGGACTAACTGCAGGTATTTATACTGTTGAAGTTACAGATACTAACGGGTGTACACTTACAAGATCTTTTGATATACAACAACCTGATCCGCTTTTTGCAACTACAACACAAATAGATGTTTTATGTAACGGTGCTGCAACTGGTGAAGCAACTATCACTGTAACCGGAGGTATTCCCCCTTATTCTTATTTATGGGATAATGGTCAGGCTACCCCTACAGCAACCGGACTTACTGCAGGAGCTCATTCTGTTTTTGTAAACGATGCTAATGGATGTACTTTAACACAATCAATCTTTATTGAACAACCAGATCCTTTAGTAGTAACTCCAAATACAACTAAGAGTGATGTACTTTGTAATGGTGGTACTTCGGGTAATGCAACCATAGTAGTTGAAGGTGGTGTAGCCCCTTACACCTATTTATGGAGTGACGGACAGGAAACTCTAACAGCAGTGGGTCTTGCTGCAAATATTTATACTGTTGAAGTAACCGATGCTAATGGATGTATTCTTAATTATGAATTTGATATTCAGGAACCGGCTGCTTTAACATCTACTCCGTCACAAACAAACATTATATGTAACGGTAATGCAACAGGAGCTGCTTCAGTTGTTATTAATGGAGGTGTTGCTCCATATACATATGAATGGAATACAGGAGCAACTACTGATGCTATTTCCGGACTTACTGCCGGTACTTACTATGTAACGGTAACCGATGATAACGGATGTATTTTGATACAAAACTTCAACATTAATGAGCCACCTGCATTAGCTGTAGGCCCTGCAACTGCTCAAACAGACATTCTTTGTAACGGAGCCTCTACCGGTAGCGCTACTATAGATGTAACTGGTGGTACCACTCCTTATTCATATTTATGGAGCGACGGACAAACAACACCTACTGCTACAGGACTTACAGCAGGTACTTATGATGTTTTAGTTACCGACTTTAATAACTGTACCTTATCTTATGAATTTGTAATTGATCAACCGGATGCATTACTACTTACTGCATCTCAAACAGATGTTCTTTGTAATGGTAATAATACAGGTGAAGCAACTGTTATTGTTGAAGGTGGTGTTACCCCTTACTCATACGACTGGAGTAACGGAGAGATAACAAGTACTATTACAGGACTTACAGCCGGTACTTACACTGTTGATATTACCGATGCTAACGGATGTAGTTTAACTCAGGAATTTATAATCGACGAACCGGAACTGCTTACAGGTACACCATCTCAGGTAGATGTACTATGTAACGGTAACAATACAGGTGAAGCTACTATAACAATGCAGGGCGGTGTTGAACCTTATAATTATGAATGGAGTGACGGACAAACTACTGCTACAGCAACCCAGCTCGTTGCCGGAGATTACAGCGTACTTGTAACCGATGCTAACGGATGTTCAATCACTCAGGATTATACTATAGATGAACCTGAACTGCTTACCGTAACTATTGACAGCACTAACATTACCTGTTTTAATGCTGCAAATGGTACAGCTACAGCTATCGTTGCCGGTGGGGTATTACCTTACCAATATGCATGGAGTAACGGTGAGACTACCGATATGATTGAAAACCTTACTCCGGGAGCTTACACGGTAACCATTACCGATGCTAACGGATGTACGGCTACTGCAACAGTAATTATAACACAGCCTTTACAGCTTACAGGTTTCATTGCACAAACCAATGTGTCATGTAACAGTGGTAGTAACGGTACGGCTACAGCTAATGCCAATGGCGGTACGGCTCCGTATACTTACCTTTGGAGTAACGGACTTACAACACAAACTATTTCAGGCTTAACAGCCGGAAGTTATAATGTAACCATTACCGATGTTAACGGTTGCCAGATTATTAAGGGATGTACTATCTCTCAGCCATCTCCACTTTTCATAACAGCGGGTCAAACCAATCCTACCTGTGTAGGTGCTGCTTATGGTGAGGCAAACGTAACTGCAGTGGGTGGTGTTATGCCATACACTTACCTTTGGAGTAACGGTGCTACTACAGCAAACATTACAGGTCTTACAGCAGGGACTTACAGTGTATTTGTAACCGATGCCAATGGTTGTTCTAACTCGGCAAACGTAATTATACAGGGACTTCCTGCAGC
>NZ_JAZGZU010000020.1:0-65683 GCF_036347315.1 Flavobacterium sp. C4GT6 | reverse complement strand
ACTACTGGTTTAGTGTAACCTACCGTGAACTGGTAAACGGAGAACCTGTAGAGAAAGAGTTTAAAGCTCACTTCTCATTGAAGAGATAGCAGTTTTATGTCAGTTGTATGTTTAATTAAAAAAGGCTTATTGTAAATTTACAATAAGCCTTTTTGCTCTGTAAGCTAATGTATGAAAAGAAATTTATCGTTTACTGTTTCTTCTTCTACTGTTGCTGTAATGAGTGGAGCATGAACCCGAAGTACATCCTGCATTTAACAGGACAATCAGGCAAAGTAAGATACTCAATCCTATAAGCATGGCAGATTCCATTACTATGGATTGATATAATACCAATATCCCCATAATCATTTTTACGATTCGTATTACAGTCCAGTTCTTAAAAATAGCATCCATCATTTATTGTTTACAGCATTGTTGTAGGGCAAACATAATCACTTATATTGAATTTACCCGATTCTTTAATGGCTTTAAATCCGCCTTTAACATCTATCAGGTTATCAAAGCCTCTGGCTTTAAGTATAGATATAAATATCATGGAACGGTAACCTCCGGCACAATGTACATAGTAGGTTTTATTTTTGCTCACATCGGCTATATGGTCATTAATGTAATCTAAAGCAATGTTCTCTGAATCAATTATACGTTCAGAGTAATGTTCGCTTGCTTTCCTTACATCAAGGATGTTTATGTTAGGGTTTTTTTCCAGTATGGCAGCAAATTCATCTGTAGTTATGGATGTGATATTATCTGTTTCATTTCCGGTATTACTCCACGCTTCTATTCCTCCGTCAAGGTAACCAATAGCACTGTCATAACCTACACGGGCAAGTCGGGTAACTACTTCCTCTTCACGACCTTTGTCGGCAACGATAAGTAAAGGCTGTTTGATATCGGGTATCAGGGCACCTACCCACGGAGCAAAATTACCGTCAATACCAATATTAATGCTATTTGGGATAAAGCCTTTAGCAAAAACCTGAGGTTCCCTTGTGTCCAGTATAATGGCTCCGGTCTCATTTGCTGCAGCTTCAAAAGCAGCAGGCGACAGGGCCTGTAATCCTTTACTAAGTACATTATCAATACTTTCGTATCCTTTAATATTCATCAAAACATTTTCGGGGAAATATGCCGGAGGCGGCATAAGTCCGTCAAGTACCTTTTCAATAAAGTCCTCCCTATTCATAGGTTGCAGAGCATAGTTGGTACGTTTTTGATTGCCAAGAGTATCGGTTGTTTCCTTACTCATGTTTTTACCGCAAGCCGAACCCGCACCATGCGCCGGATAAACAATAATATCATCGGCTAGCGGAAGTATTTTATTATGTAGTGAATCGTACAAATGAGAAGCAAGCTTATCCTGAGTTAAATCGGCAATCACTTTCTGCGCAAGGTCAGGACGGCCTACATCACCAATAAATAGTGTGTCACCAGTAAATAGGGCAACATCTTTTCCGTTTTCATCTTTGAGCAAGTAACACGTACTTTCCATAGTATGTCCCGGTGTGTGTATTACCTGTATAGTTATGTTGCCAAGGGTAAGTATTTCACCATCTTCTGCCACATGAGCGTTAAAAGCAGGTTTGGCAGTTGGGCCAAACACAATAGTCGCTCCTGTTTTTTTGGCAAGATCCAAATGACCGCTAACAAAATCGGCATGGAAATGGGTTTCCAGTACGTATTTGATTTTTGCATTATCCTTATCGGCTTTAGCGATATAAGGTTGAACCTCACGTAGCGGGTCTATAATAGCAGCCTCTCCATTACTTTCAATATAGTAAGCACCCTGTGCTAAGCATCCTGTGTAAATTTGTTCGATTTTCATGATTGTTGTTTTTTGTTATTGTACTGTAAAAGTATAACCAGTTATCAGTGTGTGCAGTAACAAAAGTTACAGATGTTTATTTTAAATTATAGGTACATGTTATACATCTTTACCTTTAAGCATTTTGTTCCAATACAGGTAGGGTAACATATATTTTTTAAGAAGCCATAGCCTCCAGTGTTCCTTATAACTTTTAAAAATGAGCATTTGTTTTAACTTAGAGTCAGGAGTAAACTCGTTCTTATAGTTAAATTCGGCTAAAACCATTTTGCCATATCCTGTAATAAGTGGACAGGAAGAGTATCCTTCATAAGACTTGTCGTTAGCAGGCTGATTTTTAATGAGCTTTATTATATTATGGATTACTACGGGTACCTGTTTTCTTATTGCAGCTCCGGTTTTTGCTGTAGGCAATGCTGCAACATCGCCAAGGCCAAAAATATTTTGATATTGTTTATGCTGAAGACTGTTTATATCTACATCCAGCCAACCGGCATCATTAGCCAATTCTGAATTTCTTATGAAAGTTGGAGCCGTTTGAGGTGGAGCCAGATGCAAAAAATCAAAAGGCATCTCAATGGTAGATTCTCCCTGTTGTTTTTCTCCTAAAACATTTCCTTCATTAATGATACACTTGTTATCCTCGGGGGCCACATTTTTGAAGTAAACAATTTTATTGTCAGCATCAATTTTAACCGGAGCATAAAAAGGTTTGAAATGAATATTGTAACGATGTATGACTTTCATAAGAGTTTGAGCAATGATTTTTACTCCGAATATTACAGAACCCGGTGTGGCAAATACCACATTGGTTTTAGTGTCAATCCCTTTTTTTCTAAAGTAATCGGCAGCCAGATACATTATTTTTTGTGGAGCACCACCACATTTTATTGGTGTAGTGGGTTGTGTGAATACAGCATTCCCGCCTTTGAATTCCTGAAGTTTTTTCCATGTATATTCGGGGTTTATATAATTACTGCATACCACTCCTTTTTCGACAGCATCGGAAAGACCTTCAATTAGAGAAAGGTCATTAACTAGGCCCGGTGCAATAATAAGGTAGTCATAAATTACAGTACCGCTGTTTTGTGTGCATACAGAATTTTTTGAAGGAATAAAACCTGTAGCGAAGTCCTTTATCCATGTTACGCCATTGGGAATACATTCCTTCATTGGTTTAGCCGTTTTACTATAGTCATAAGTGCCGGCTCCTACCAGGGTCCATGCCGGCTGGTAGTAGTGAATACCCGAAGGTTCGATTATGGCAATATCTTTAACCTTATGTTTTTTTGTAAGTTGTGCTGCTGCCATTATACCGGCTGTACCACCACCTATAATGACAATTTGGTATTTAGTTTCCATGTTTATTAGTTTTTAGTAAAGCTATTGATACACAACTAAATAAACTGTAACAAAAGTTACACTGCCAAATAAATGCTCAGGGTTATTGGCTTGTAATGCAAAGCATTACTTTTTTATTGCTGTTAGCCTGATTACCGCAGCCTTACCTTCGTGATATTTCCCTTCAGATAAGGAAATTTCTTTTTCATGGCATTCCGAAAAATTAAAATTATCCTGAAAGTCAGCTTTAAGATTTTCTATGGTGTACAGCATAGAGGCGTCTTTTGGTCCTCCAGCGGTAGGGTTTTGCTTTTGATTTTCTATATGAGATAAATTAAAACCCTCAATAATAAGTGTTCCACCTTTTTTGAGTAACGAATTGACTTTTTTGTGGTACTCGGTTCTTTGTGTTGATGGAAAGTGAGCATAGATAAGCGCTATTACATCAAATGATTGAATTGATGTATTAAAGTCGTTTATATTACTTATCGTATAGTTGATATTGGTATTATTTTGTTGTGCGAGTGCCAATGCTTTTTTTCTGCCTTCTGTACTGATGTCGAAAGCATGTACATCCCATCCGTTCTTAGCGGCATATGCAGCATTACGTCCTTCGCCTTCTGCGGGCAATAAAATTTTTCCGGGATTTAACTTATCAAGTTGTTCTCTAAAATAGATATTAGGATCAATGCCATAGGCATAATCTGGCTGACTGTATCTTGTATTCCAAAAATCCTCCATTACTTTTTTTACAAACTTATATTTTTATGATAATTATGACTGTAACCCAAGTTACATAAAAAAATAACCCGCTTATATAAGCGGGTTAAACCATTTTAAAGTAATGATAGAAAATTATTAAAAAACTATAACTATTCCATTAACCATGCAGCGGCCTGTTCTATAGATTCGGTAAATTCATGGGAGGCATTTGGAACTGTTTGCAGTTCCCAGTTAAACGTGCTGCTTGAAGTAGCCGCTGCATTTTCACTTAGGTTAAAAAAGTGTATGGCACGGTCATATCGGGTAAGTCCCTGTAGGTCTACCGTGCTGTTATGTCTCAATCCGGGTGAGTTTGGTTCGGTATCATTTTTGCCTACCTGTATCAGTACTTTTCTGGCAAAATAATTTGAAGGATTAATATCGGCAAGCGGACTCTCGGCCAGTCCGTAAGGAAATTCAATAGAGGTATCAATATCAGTATACCATCCTGCTCCCGATGCCAAAGCCTTGTTTAAATGTGCTGCTGAATCCAGTAATATGAATTTTTGAAGAAATTGTGCTCCTGCCGAGTGCCCGTACATATTGTAAGTTAAAACAGATGTTGGCGTAACCGATTTAATATAACTGAACAAAGGTTTTATTATGGAAAATGTCCATTCACTTTCGGGGTTTAGTGTAGCAGCAGAAGGGTTATCACCATCTGTAAACATGTTTCCTAAATTATAAGCGTCACCACCCGGGTAGTAAGCGTCTGAAAATTCGGGAGCAACAATAATGGTCTTATTAGTTTCGGCATATGTAATCCAGGCATCCCTGTAATCTACCGCATTACGGTTTGCACCATGTAAAGCAAACAGAACAGGAGTAGTACTGTCGCTGTTTTCGGGAACATAGTAATATACATTAACCGGTTTTGATGAAAGCGGTTCGTAACCTTGGTAGGTAAATACACCTTTTCCTTCCAGCATATCGGTCTGTTTGTAAGACACATCGTTTTTATCACATCCGGTTAAGGAAAGGGTAAGCAGTAAGACGAATAAATATTTCATTTGTATTCTTTTCACAAAAGAATTGAAAATAAAAGCTATATAAACATACCAATTTAAATTTTGTAAGCATACCGCTTACAGGTGCTTTTGTGCAAAATCATTATAAGTACGCACCATTTCCATTATTTTTTTAGTCATAAGATGTTTTCTAACTGCCGAATAACCCAGTATTAGTCCGTTTTGCTCATCATTAATAAAACATTTACTGTACTGATGGGCTATAAGCTGATGCTGTGTGAGTTCGTCTACCAGTTCCTTATCATTAAAAGACGGGGGAACCGATGCCAACAGATGCAGGCTTCGTGTAGCAGAATCATTAAGCTTAAAGGACTCGTGTATATTATTGTTTATCAAACGGGTGAAAAGTTCCTTTCGTTCATCGGCTACCTCTATCACATTTTTAATATGGTTAAAGAGGTAGTTCTTTTCAATAAACTGACTCATTACAATTTGATTGTAGGGCGATACGAAACGGTGGGAGTGCTTTTGCAGTGCTGTAATAACATCCAGTAAATAGTAGGGTACTATCATGTAGCCAAGCCTTATGGAAGGGTGTAGCAAACGGTTAAAGGTGCCAAGGTATACTGTTCTGTTATCGTTGTCCATTTCAAAAATGGTAGGGTCTTTAAGTCCCCAATTACTTATCTCGTGGTCGTAATCATTTTCAATAATGATAGACTCGTTTTGTTTAGCCCAGTCTATAACTTCCTGTTTGCGTTTTTTTGTCATTTTCACTCCGGTTGGGTAATGATTGGACGGAGTAACATGAATAATTTTTGGTTTAAACGCTTCATTGCTTTCGGGCAGACAAATACCTTCGCTGTCAAGAGGGAAAGCATTAATGTCAGCCTCGAGGCTCCTGAAAATAGAGTGCACATTAGGGAAAGTTGGGTTTTCCATAATTACGGCATTCCCTCTGTCCAAGAGTGCTGTGCCTAATAGGTAAAGTGACTGCAACGACCCTGATACTATTATTATCTGTTCATAATCACATTTTATACCCCGCATAAGGTATAGGTAATTGGCAATATTCTTTTTAAGGTTTTTAATCCCTGATGAGTTAGAATAGGTTAGGGAAGAAGCCTTTATGTTGCGCCAGTACAGGTTGGATAGTTTTTTCCATTGGTTTACCGGGAATATGTCCAGAGGCGGTAATCCCGGCCTGAAGGCTATGTATTTGTCTGATGTGGTATTAATAAGGTGTACGTTATGCTGAAAGCTAACGCCTGATTTTGATATTTTAGGGTATTTAACCTGTGGGTTAACCTTGTCTTTGGCAGTAATGTTCTTTTCCTGTCTGGGTAGTATTTTATAGCCAGACCCTTTTTTTGCTTCAACAAAGCCTTCTATAATAAGTAATTCGTATGCTTTTATTACGGTGCTTCTTGAAACCGAAAGGTATTCACTAAGATTTCGCGTAGAGGGTAAATAAGCACCTTCAAGCAACTGGTATTGCTCAATAATATTCTTTAAGTACTCGGTGAGCCTCACGAACTTAAGGGTATTCTGGCTTTGATTTGCTGAATTAAAGTCTGAATTTAGAATATGTGTGATAATATCCATTAACTGGTATGCTTATAAAATTTAAATTGGTATGTTAAAGATATTAAAAAGTTTACTCTCTTTGGCAAATAAATAATTAAATAATTATAAAACGAAATCGTTTTAAAAAACGATATTAATAAAAAAACAAGTTAATTATTTAAGAATAGATTGTTTTGTTACAGATATTGCTGAGTTGGTGAGGTTGTGAAAAAGGTTATCTGTAAATACTGAAAATAAATTTACAATGCAATTTAAAAAGGTACCGGTCCTTATTGCAAAACTATATTCATAACTATTACCATCACGCTAACTTAAACACTTAAAATTATGAAAACCAATTTGATTAAGTATATGGCAGGGTGCTTTATCCTTGTCCAGCTTTTAACAGGTTGTAGTACAGATGACGTGGAGCCGACAGAAGATGGTGGCGGAACGACTCCTGACTTAGTACTTATACCGGATGATGCTTTTGGTGAATACATGTTATATAATGAGACAGCAGGGGTATATGAAGTGGTGGAAGACGGAGCCGTACACTATTACCTTGATCCAACAGAAGTAGCTGCCGTAAATGAACTTTTACTAAGTAAAACCAGTAGTAATGTCGCAAATTTAACGACGGCAGGACTGGCAACAGCCGAGACAAAAATTACCGACCTTACAGGTATTGAATATTTTGTAGGGTTGCAACATTTGGTACTTACTTCAAATAGTGTTACCAGTCTAGACGTTTCAGACCTTACTGTATTACAGGAACTGGAACTTAACTTTAACCTTATTGCTAGTCTGGATTTATCAAATAATCCACAGCTAACCCTGCTACGATATAAAGGAAGCTCAAGTGCCGAAGAGAATCAGAAACTTTCTACTATCGATTTGAGTAACAATACGGCATTAAAACATTTATACTTGCCTAACCACAATTTTGTTACTATTGATTTGTCTAACAATTTAGCCATAGACGAAATGCTGGATATGAGTGGTAATCCGGGGCCTGACGGAGATCCTGATACGGCAGATATTGTTGTCCCGGCAGCAATTTACGATCAGTTGACTCCTGAAAACAGATTAGGAGTAGTGTCTGACGCTAATGTTACAGCTACAGTATTTTTAGCTGTAGACAACGAAACAATATCTGAAGCCGATGGTATAGCTACAGTAACAGTATCATTAAATGCTGTAACAAATCAGGATGTTACTGTTGTATTAAGTGTTGCCGGTACGGCTACACTTAATACTGATTATACTCTAAGTACAACTTCTATAGTAGTACCCGCCGGGCAAACATCGGCGACAGCCACATTATCTGCAATACAGGATGATGAGGCTGAAGGTAATGAAACGGTAGTACTTGATATTGAAAGTGTAACCAATGCCGAAGCAGCCGAAAATCAGGCAGTGACTATAAATATTGAAGACGACGAAATCGTGATTTCACTACTAATAAACGAAGTGCTTTACGATCCTTCTAACGATGCGTTGGACGGTGATGCAAATGGTGACGGTGCATACAGTCAGGCTGAAGATGAGTTTATTGAATTCTATAATGATTCAGACGATGCGCTGGATATGAGTGGCTTTATGATTTATGATGCCGACGGATATTTGGCAAGTACTCCTAACCATACTTTCCCGGCAGGTACAATAGTACCGGCACACGGTGCAATTGTAGTGTTTGGCGGTGGTACACCTACCGGAAGTTTTGGTGGTGCCGTGGTACAAACCTCAACAACTGGTGATTTAAATATGAATAATGCAGATGATCTTATGACAATCACTGATGCCGAAGGTAATGTACTGCTTACCTTTAATATCGAACCGCTGTCTAACAACCCTAACGAATCGTATACCAGAAATCCTGATATTACGGGAGAATTTGTACAGCACAGCTCAGTAAACGGAGCCTTATTCTCTCCGGGTACAAAAGCAGACGGAACCTCATTTTAATTAATTATAAGAGTTAGTATACAATGATAACAGGCCCAATTATAGCAATAGTATTTATTGTATTGGTAGCAACACTGTTGCTAAAAAAATACTATCCGCATGCGGTATTGCTTATAGCAGGATTATTAATGCTTACCGTAGCCTACTTTTTACCGGGGTATGATCCCTTCCCGGAGTTCAAAAAAGGCTTTATAGGTTTCAACATTTTTAAGGCTGTAAGAAATTCGTTTGCCGGAACTAACGCAGGTGTTGGGTTAATGATAATGGCTATTGGTGGTTTTGTGGCTTATATAGATAAAATAGGCGCATCTAAATCTTTAGTATATATAGCTTTAAAACCATTGGGCCTGTTTAAAAAATATCCATACATAGCTGCTTCACTGGTTATTCCTATAGGGCAGATACTGTTTGTATGTATCCCGTCGGCGGCGGGCTTGGGATTGTTACTAATGGCTTCGGTTTTCCCTATCCTTATCAATCTGGGGGTAACAAGGCTATCGGCAGTTTCGGTAATAACAGCCTGTACGGCTTTTGGTATGGGACCTGCATCGGCCATTACGGTAAGTGCAACTTCAATTATGGAGACCGATACCGTAGGTTATTTTATAAGGGAACAGATACCGCTTGCCATTCCGCTTAACTTAACGCTTATGATTACCTATTACTTTGTAAACAGGTATTATGATAAAAAGAATAATGTAGCACAACACGAAGTGGAGGTTAAGGAACCCGAACTTACTGCTCCGCTATACTACGGTATAATCCCTATTATGCCTTTAATACTACTGATTTTATTTTCGGATATATTCAATTTCTTTGGTGATGAAATAGTATTAGACACTACTACGGTAATGTTTATCAGCCTTTTTGTAGCACTGATTTTTGAAATGATACGAAAAAAATCGGTAAAAGATGTACTGAAATCGCTTACCATTTTCTGGTCGGGCATGGGGGATATATTCAAAACTGTGGTAACCCTTATCATCGCTGCCGATATATTCTCGCAGGGACTTATAGGCCTTGGCTTTATTGAGGGACTTATAAATACTTCCCAGCACCTTGGTTTTGGAGCTATAGGTATAGGAATCGTTATGGCGGTAATGATATTTTTGGCCTCTATGCTTATGGGTAGCGGTAATGCGGCCTTCTTCGCTTTTGGTCCGCTAATCCCTAATATAGCATCAAAGCTTGGGGTAAAAACTACTACTATATTACTGCCTATGCAGTTTTCGGCCTCAATGGGAAGAACCGTATCTCCGGTGGCAGGAGTAATGATTGCTACAGCAGAAATAGCCAAAGTACAGGTAATGGAAATTGTAAAACGCAATTTGATTCCGCTTGTTTCGGCTTTACTAGTCATGTTAATTTATTATTACATATAAAATATGCTTACACTAATAAAAAATGCTAACGTATATGCTCCCCAGCACTTAGGTACAAAAGACATACTTGTAGGAGGAGAGAAAATACTGGCTATAGAAGATAATATAGAACCCCATTCAACTTTCACAAAGATTATAGATGCTAAGGGTAAAGTTGTTACCCCGGGGTTTATAGATCAGCATGTGCACATAATTGGGGCAGGGGGTAAGCATGGCTATGCCTCTATGACGCCCGAAATTATGCTTGGTGAATTTGTAGCCTGCGGGTCGACTACCGTGGTAGGGCTATTGGGTACCGATGGTACTGCCCGTAGCGTGAAAACACTTTATGCAAAAACTAAAGCCCTTACTGATGAGGGGATGAGTGCTTATATGTTTACCAGTTATTTCAGTATAGATCCTGTTACCATTACCAGTAATATACAGGATGACATGGTGTTTATAGATAAGGTAATAGGCTGTAAGGTGGCTATAAGCGATGAACGCTCGTCTTATCCAACGGCTCACGAACTTTTAAAGCACTTAAGGGAAGTAAGGGTAGGCGGACAGATTGCCGGTAAAAAGGGAGTACTGCATATTCACTTAGGGAAGATGTCTTCACAAATAGACATACTACTTGAAATCGTAAAGAAATACGAGTTTCCTATAGAAAACATATCACCAACCCACGTAGGGAGAACAAAATCACTGTTCGATCAGTCTCTTGAGTTTGCCAAACTGGGTGGTATGATTGATATTACTACAGGAGGTACTAAGTATACAGATCCTTATAAATCGGTACTGTATGCACTGGAGCAGGGTATATCTATAGACCAGTTAACCTTTAGTAGCGACGGTAATGCCGGATTAGGTAAAACAGATGAGACAGGTAAGGTTATAGGTTTTAAAAAGGCTCCTGTTAATCTTAACTACGAACAGTTCAGGGCACTGGTAAAAGATGGCGGACTGCCAATAGACCAGGCTGTAAAACTAATAACCAGTAACCCTGCCAAGAACCTGGCATTAAAGCAAAAAGGTACTATTGGAGTAGGGTTTGATGCCGATTTCTGCTTTTTAGATGATGATTTGACGCTGACAGATGTAATTGCCAGAGGCAAGGTAATGATGGCTGATAAAGAGATTATTGTAAAAGGTAATTTTGAACACTAACAGATAATGAAAAAGTATATACTATTAATCACGGTTTTACTGCTTAGTGCCGTTAAAATGTCTGCCCAGGTACATTTGGATAAATACAACTTTGGAGAAGGACTTAATTTTAGCGGAGACAGTGGGTACAGCATGAGGCTACAGGGGTATGTACAGCCTTATACCGAGTTTAAGAAAGCCGAAAACGACAGCGACCTGTATACCAGGTTCAGGATGCGACGCCTCAGGCTTAGGCTTTCGGGGGAGTCGGCAGATACAAAATTTAGCTATAGGTTACAGGTAGATCTTAGTGGTTCTACCGAAGCCGATACCGATGAAGGGAGTAACAATATGCTTCTGGATGCTTTTGTTACCTATGATTTTTCCAAAAACTGGTCGGTTAGCTTTGGGCAAAAAATGACCCCTACAGATAACCTTGAGCTTAGCATGGGTTCGCAAACACTTCAGTTACCTGAGCGTAGCAGGCTTACTTCGGTATTTGCTTCCATAAGGGAATTCGGGTTGTTCTTTAACGGATCGTACAGGTTAAGCGGCGGCGATATGTATTTAAAACCTGCGGTTGCCATTACTAATGGTGACGGTATGAATGTTTTTGATAAAGACCACGGAGGTTTTAAATATGGCGGTAGGCTGGACTTCCTTCCTTTCGGGTTGTTTAACAAATTTGGACAATACCGTCAGGCTGATATTCAAAGGGAACTTACCCCAAAAATCCTTATTGGTGTTAACTACAGCTACAATGACGGAGTGAGTAGTAGGAGAGGCCGTAACAGCGGATCCATATTGTACCTTGATGATAGCAATAATGAGGCACTACCTGATTATGAAAAGTTTGGTATTGACTTCCTTTTAAAATATCAGGGCTTTTCCTTATTGGGAGAGTTTGTAAAATCAAACGCTTATATAGATAACAGTATTACCCAAAGGGTACGTACCGATGGTTCTGTTTCTTCAAGTTTTGAGGTAGATGGGATTCAGGATGTAACGAACTACATTAAGAACAGAATGATGCTGGGGCAGGGGTATAATGTACAGGCAGGTTATGTGTTTAAAAACCTGTGGTCTGTAGACGGAAGGTACACTCACCTTGAAGCCGATAAGTATTCTTTCCTTAATAACGGAGCATTTTATGCAAGGCCTAACTACTATACACTGGGTGTAACCAAGTATATGAGGCGTAATTATGGAGCCAAGATACAGGCTTCCATAACTTATGTTGACACGGCTCCCGAAGCTACCAACAACGATGGTGAGCTGGTAAACGGTAACGAGTGGATAGGAAGATTAATTTTTACAGTAAGTTTCTAAATATCAGGAGATGAAAAATATAATAACAATTTTGGTATTAAGTTGCACATGGCTTTGTTCGGCGCAGCTTTTTAATCCTCAGAAGAAGGAAATGACCGAAAAGTTCTTTCCTGAATTTGAAGTGGAGATAAATACTCCGGCTTTTGATAAAAAGAAAGGCTTTACCAAGTATGACGAAATGATGCCTTTCCTTCAAAAACTGGTTGATAGCCATAAGGATATTGCAGAGATGACATTTATTGGCAAAAGCCAGAAAGGGAGAGATATTCCTTATATCCATATCAACAAGAAATCAGGAGTTAACGATAAGGTTAAGGTATGGATTCAGGCCGGTATTCACGGTAACGAGCCTGCCAGTAGCGAAGGGGTACTTTACTTAATAGAGCAGTTGCTTAACAACAGTGAATACAGTACTTATCTTGATCAACTGGAAATAGGTATAATACCTATGGCAAACATAGACGGTTATAACAAACAGAACCGATATGCTGCAAACGGGCTCGATCTTAACAGGGACCAAACCAAACTTATGGTTCAGGAAAGTGTATACCTTAAAAAGGCATTTACTGATTTTGGTGCCGAAGTAGCGCTTGATTTCCACGAGTTCCAACCTTTTAGGAAGGATTATCTTGAAATGGGGGAGTTTGGGTATTCCAACCCATATGATGTAATGCTTTTATACACAGGTAATCTTAACGTGCCAAAAGAATTAAGAGACCTTACGCAGTTTGGGTTTATCAAAAACACTAAAGATATCTTGGCTACTCATAACCTAACAAGTCACGATTACTATACTACTGCCGATGTTCACGGATTCACGGTATTCAATCAGGGATCGGTTAATGCAAGGGCAAGTGCTACTTCATACGCATTAAGCAACTGTGTGTCTACCCTTGTGGAAGTAAGAGGTATAGACTTAGGGAGGACTTCCTTTAAGAGAAGGATAATGACTACTTTCTATATTGCTGTTTCCTATATGAATACAGCTATGGAAAACAAGACCGAACTGAGAAGGATTTTAAAACAATCGGAAGAGTCGGGTAACGATGTGGTTGTTTCGTCAAAAAGGGAAGCTTCAAGGTCTGAACTGGAATTTATAGACATAGCCAGTAACACAAAAGTAAAGGAGGAAGTAAACCTTCGTGATGCCTTAAAGTCACAACCTGTATTAAAAAGGGATATGCCTACAGCCTACATTATTTTACCTGAGCATACCGCACTTATAGAAAAGCTGAAAGTACTGGGTGTGGAAGCACAACAGCTTAAAGAGACTCAGGACATAGAAGTGGAAAGCTACAAAGTAGTAAAATATAAAAGGGATGCCCGAAAGTATGAAGGTATGAACAGACAGTACGTAACTACCGAAAAGGTAACCGAAACCAAAAACTTCCCTGCCGGAACTTATATTATTTATACCAGTCAGAAAAACAAGGGACTGGCAATTGAAACACTGGAACCCGAAGCAGATAACAGCTTTATCTCTTTTGGGGTATTGAGAACAAACCTGGGAGAGGAACTTCCTATTTACCGTTATATGAAATCTAAACTTTAAGTATAGCACGCAACATGAAAAAAATAATTTTATATATACCGCTTATACTGGCTTTAAAGCTATCTGCTCAGGATAATGTAAGCACTGTAAACGAAGTGAAGTTTGAGCAGGGCAGCGGACTCAATTTTGGCTTTGACAACAATAACTACCAGTTTAATATTGGAGGCTTTATACAGCCTGGATATACCTATAGTAAATTTGAACATCAGGATGCCGAAAATACCATGAAGGTGAACCGTGCTTACTTTACCGTAGGCGGTAAAGCGTTAAAGGAAAAGGTGAGCTTTTTTATCCAAACCGATTTTAGCCTGTCTAACCCTTTACTGGATGCATGGGTTGCCTATCACCCAACAAGTAATATAAACGTTACCGTGGGGCAAAAAAGAACTTTTTTAAACAACAGGGAAATGACCATTAATGAGGATAAGTTCCAGTTTACTGGCAGGAGTATGTTAAGTACAGGACTTTCCAATACAGGTAGGGAGTTTGGTGTTTTTCTTGACGGAACCTTTAGTATAGGTAACTTTGGCTTTGTACCTCAGGTTGCCCTTACTTCGGGAGACGGGAGAAACTCTTTTGGGTCAGACTCAAGGGATGCTGATTTTGGCGGATTTAAATATGGCGGTCGTCTTGATTTATATCCGTTAGGATTTTTTATGGAAGGTAACCGGAATACAACAGCTGATTTACTACACGAAGGAAGTTTAAAAATGGTAGTAGGTGGTGCTGCAAGTTACAATGATGGTGCTAGTAATGGTGTAGGTGAGGGTCATGGTGATTTTGATCTTTATAACGAAGACGGCGGACTACAGTACCCTGATTACAGAAAAATGTATGCCGATATATTATTAAAATACCAAGGTTTTTCATTATTGGGAGAGTATGCCAATACCAGTGCAACAGGTTTAGAACAAACATTTATTAACCAGGCAGGGACTGTGGTATTACAACCTATGCAAATAAGTTCTATGTTAGTACTGGGTGATGCTTATAATGTACAATTAGGGTATGCTACCCTTAACGGTTATGCTGTAGATGTACGTTATACAAACCTTATACCTGAGTTTAAGGATTATAGCAGTTCACTAATGGAAGAGACCAAGGCCTATACTTTAGGATTGTCTAAATACATTAAAGGAAACAGCCTTAAAATCCAAACTGCTTTATCGAGTATAGAGTATAAAACCAGTAAAGAAATAAGGGCAGAATTACTATTTCAGATAGTATTTTAGTGCAAAAAAAGGATAACTTTACTTTATGAAATTATTTAGATCAGGCTCTGAAAAGAAGATAGTTTTTAAAATTATGGGACCGCTTCTTTTTATTTTTCTGGAAATACTGGGGCCTCCTCAATCTTTAAATGCAAGTGCCTACCATGTGGCATGTGTTACACTTTGGATGGCTTTTTGGTGGATAACCGAGGCCATTCCAATTGCAGCAACTGCATTATTACCCATAGTACTTTTTCCTTTACTTGGTGTGCTGGACCTACAGTCTACCACAACCAGTTATGGACATAAATATATTTTCCTCTACTTGGGAGGTTTTATACTGGCCATAGCCATTGAACGCTGGAATTTACATCAGCGTATGGCCCTTACCATTATACGGTATGTAGGGGGGAAGCTGTCTCAAATTATACTGGGCTTTATGATTGCCACAGCTTTTTTATCCATGTGGATATCAAACACGGCGACTTCGGTAATGATGTTGCCTATAGGTATGGCAGTAGTAAAACAGTTTAAGGATGGTTCGCCCGGAAACAAAATGGGAGATTATTTTGGTAAGGCATTAATGCTGGGAATAGCCTACAGCGCCTCTATAGGAGGTATAGCTACTTTAATAGGTACGCCGCCTAACCTTGTATTGGCAGGAGTGTTGGAAAAAATATACCATGTTAAAATAGGTTTTTTTCAGTGGATGAAGTTTGGGCTTCCTATTTCGATACTATTACTTGTACTATGCTGGAAATACCTAACGGCTTATTCCTTTAAATTTAAATCGGTTGAGTTTCCGGGAGGAAGAGAAGAGATAGACAGGATTTACAATAAGTTGGGAAAAATGAGTTTTGAGGAAAAACGTGTTTCCGTGATTTTCATACTAACAGCCTGTGCATGGATTTTCAGGGGATTGATTCAAAAGGTAATTCCTACTATAGATGATACTATTATAGCAATGGCTGCTGCTATATTGTTATTCATTATTCCGTCAGGAGAAAACAAAAAGGCCCTGTTAACCTGGGAAGACACAGTTAAGCTGCCTTGGGGTGTTATCTTGCTTTTTGGTGGAGGTATGGCGTTGGCAGAAGGTTTTTCGAGTACGGGACTTGCCGAATGGGTTGCCGAACGTATGACAGGCATGGAGAATGTAAATCTGTTCGTGTTGATACTTATTTTGGTTACTCTTGTAAATTTCCTAACCGAGGTTACCTCAAATATGGCTACTACAGCTATTATTTTACCGGTGTTGGCACCTATGGCTCTTTCGCTTGATGTGCATCCTTACCTTATAATGACAGGAGTAACGCTGGCAGCATCGTGTGCATTTATGCTTCCTGTAGCCACACCCCCTAATGCTATAGTGTTTGGTTCGGGTTATTTACGAATATCTGATATGGTTAAAAGCGGAATTGTAATGAATCTCGTTTCAATACTTATAATTACGCTTATGGTTTACTTCCTGCTTCCGGTTATATGGGGAATGGATTCGGTAAATTTCCCTGCTATTTTTGTCAAATAGCAAAAGCAATGAAACAATATATAAAACCCGGTTTATGATTATTCATAACCGGGTTTATTTTTTAATGTGATATTGTATCTGTTACAGGCATAAATACAAATCTTGGATTGCTGAAGTCTAAGGGAATATCAGGGCTAAAATGCGGAATATTGACAAACTCTACCACAACACCTTTGCCTTCCAGTAAATAGCCATCCTTTTTTAAAAGAGCAATGGGAACCCTTTTTTTATTGGTTCCTGCCCAGGGCTTATAATAATAGTTGCCAATAAGGGTATCACCTTTAATTTTTCCTCTAACCTGCCCAATGTCCGAACCGTTTACACCATTAATAATTTCATATCGGCCATAAAATTCTGTACCCACAATATTAAGATCTAAAATACCTTTTAGCTTACCGTTTTCGGCAATGTAACGCGAAGGTTTATCAGTATCATTATTGCCTTTTTTGCATCCTGTAAATAATAACAGAACAAAAGCAATACATACTATTATTCGTTTTAAATGTTTTTGCATGTGTAGAGTTATATTATATAAGGCAAATAGTGAAGGAGCTTCCCTCGTTACTACTCTTGTAATTTAAATAACCTCCGTGAGCATCTACAATGTTTTTTGATAGTGTTAGCCCTATACCGGCACCGTCTTTACGGGTGGTAAAAAAGGGAAGGAATATCTTGTCTTCTATTTCCTTATCAACGCCCAGTCCGGTGTCAGATATGGTAATAAAAGTGCGCTCCTGTCTTACTTCAGCCGTAAGGGTTATTATTTTATTTTGCCTGCCCTCCAGCGCATACATGCTATTAGTAAGCAAATTGATAAATACCTGTTCCATTTGGTTGGCATCGACCATTAACCAATAGGTTTCGGCAATTTCATTATTAATGGTAATACCTGCTTTTTTTAGTAGGGGTGTCATTACTAAAAGGGTATCGTTTACAAGCTTTGTAAGTTCGGTTCTTTCTTTGTTAGGAGAAGGTAGCATTGCCAGTTTCCTGTAGCTTTCTATAAAGTTTTGGAGGTGGTCACTACGGTGTATCATGGTATTTACACTCTCCCTTATATCATTCATATCTTCTTCAGAAAGCGTTTCCTGTTGTGCCAGTTCATTAAGGTTTTGAGTTAGCGAACGTATAGGAGTAATGGAGTTCATCAGCTCGTGTGAAATAACCTTCATCAGGTTAATCCAGGCATCTTTTTCCTTTTTAGCTACTACCTTTTGAATAGAGTCTAAAAGAATGATATAATACTCCTGTCCAAAGGTAACCGACTTGGAGGTTTGCAGCATGTAGGTTTGGCTTTCCTCATCGTCTATCCGTATTTGTGCTGATACTCTAAAATCTTCAAACTTTCTTTCCTCAATGATAGCGCATAATGCAGGGAGCTGTTTTTTGAGATATTTCCAATGTGATACTCGTGGTGTTTGGAAATGTTGTGAGAAATAATCATTCATGAGGAATACACTCCATTCCTCATTGGTTTTGTTGAGTATAATTACTCCGGTTTCAATGTTGTTTAAAATAGAACGGTATACCAAGTCTTTTGTAAGCTGTTCGTGTTGTCGTGCCTTAAGGGTATCATATAGCTTAAACAAATTTTTATAGTTCTCAAAATCGCTGTGCCTTGAAAAATCGGCCGAGAAGTCGTCACTAAGTATGGCTGTGATGGTTTTATCGTAAAACAGATAGGTATTTCTAATAAAATAAAACAGCTCTGCCATTAGCAGTACACAAACTATTATACAGAATATAGCCGAATAGGGAAGTCCTTTAGCAAGAGCATAAACTCCAAGTCCGCCTGAAATCATTATAAAGATTAGGCGAAGAAAAAAGAGCTGATAAAGTTTTAGTGATTTCATACCTTATTTTTTACCTAATTCATACTTATCTATCCTGCGGTAGAGAGCAGCTCTTGAGAGTCCCAGTTCCTCGGCAGTTTTACTAATGTTGTTATTGTGCTTTTGCAGGGCACGCTCTATGGCTGTTTTTTCCATATCAGACAGTTGCGTGTCCTGTGTACTATCAACTTCTGCCACTTCCTCTAAATCGAGGTCGGTAGCCGTAATTTCATTTTCCTCACATAATATAACAGCACGCTCTATACGGTTTTCCATTTCCCTGATGTTACCGTTCCAGGCGTGTTTTTCAATTTGTTCTAAAGCTGTTTTAGAGAAACTAAGGTTTGTCCTGTCATACTTGGTTTCCATTTTATTTAATAGAAAAGAAGCCAGGTCAATCAGGTCTTCAGTACGCTCTCTTAGCGGAGGTAATACTATTTCCATAGTATTGATACGATAGTACAAATCTTCCCTAAACAGTTTTGAGGCTACTTCCTCTTTCAGGTCGGCATTAGTAGCAGTAATAATCCTAACGTCTACAGCTCGGGGTTTTGCCTCACCAAGCCTAGTAACCTGTTTGTTTTGTATAACCTGTAATAGTTTTGATTGCAGGTGTAAGGGAATGTTACCAATTTCATCAAGAAATATGGTACCATTGTGTGCCATTTCAAACCGACCCGCAGTATCGGTTTTGGCATCGGTAAAAGCACCTTTGGCGTAACCAAACAATTCACTTTCAAATATATTTTCGTTAAGCGCACCTAAATCCACATTTATAAATGGTTTTGTAGCTCTTGGCGATTTTTGGTGTATATGGTTTGCCATAACATATTTACCGGTACCGTTTTCTCCCAATATTAATACATTTGCATCGGTTTTGGCAACTTTGTCGGCGAGTGAATAAGCTTTTTTAATGGCAACCGACTCTCCTACAAAATAGTTGTCTTTATCTGGTTTGACAGCTTCCTGTTTTCTTTCTTTACGGCTTTCGGTAACGGCAGCTTTTACAACTTCAACCAGTTTGTTGTTATCCCAGGGTTTTAATAAATAGTCAAAAGCCCCCAGTTTTAGTCCTTCAACAGCGGTTTCTACTTTCCCAAAGGCTGTCATGAGTATCATAACTGTTTTAGGGGAGAAGGTTTTTATTTCTTTAAGCAGGTATATGCCTTCGCGTCCGTCTTCAAAACCAATACGGTAATTCATGTCCAAAAGCACTACATCAATTTGATTTTCTGCCAATACCTCAACAGCCTTTTTAGGGTCGTTTAGCGTAAAAATTTGTTGAAAATGTTTTTTTAAAACCATTTTAGCGGCAAAAAGTATGTCTTCCTTATCATCAATAACTAAGATGTTGGCATGCGTTTTTTTCATTGATTGTGCGGTTTCGGACAAATACTGTTCGATATCGGACAGTATTGTTTATTGAGTTTTTTTTATTTAGCTGGTTTATAGTTGGTTGTGAATTTTAAATGCGTGGCACGAAATTGTACTTATATATGCCAAACGAACTTAAACATGGACACCATCATTAACCGTAAAAATAAAAAAAATAAATATCTGCTATTAGCAGTTCCCGCTTTTTTACTGTTGGGATACTTTGTGTATGCTGCCGTAACCAAGAAAAGAAGCCTTACCGTGACAAAAAGTGAAATAACCATTAAGACAGTAGAGAAAGACTATTTTGAAGACTTTATTGTTTTTCAGGCAAAGGTAGAGCCGTTAAACTCCATGCTGCTTAATGTGATTGAAGGCGGAGCTGTACAGGAAATATTTGTTGAGAACGGTGATATGGTAGAAAAAGGTGAACCGCTTGCAAGGCTTTATAATCCTAATACCGAACTGAACTATGTTACACAGGAAACCTCAATAATAGAACAGATAAATAACCTTAGCAAAGCAAAGCTTGACCTGCGCAATCAGGAGCTGAGCATGGCAAAAGATCTTATAGCGATAGACCACGATTTTCAGGATGCCAAAAATCAGTACGACCTGCATGAAAAGCTTTACAGTGAAGAGATACTTTCTAAAAATGAATGGGAAAAAACACAGGAAAACTTCAGGTTTCAAAAGGAACGTAAAAACATAATACAGCAAAGTATACAAAAGGAAAAACAGGCCAACCAGATACAGATAGCACAAATATCCCAATCGCAGGCTATTATGTATAAAAGTCTTGATATTTTAAGGGAGAACAAAAAACACTTTTTGGTAACGGCTCCGCTTGCCGGTCGGCTTACCTCTTTTGAGCCCGTATTGGGTAAAAACTACCAGAGTGGTGATAATATAGGTAAGATAGATGTAATGAACGGATATAAACTGGTAGCCGAGGTAGATGAATTTTATCTGCAAAGGGTAACAGTAAACCAAAAAGGAAAAATAGACCATAAGGGTGAAATGATAGATGTGGTAGTTACCAAGGTAATCCCAGAGATTATTAACGGTCGTTTTATTGTAGAGCTAAATTTTGCTGCCGACAAGGAACTGAAATTACAGCAGGGATTAAGCTTTGGGGTTAGATTAATGCTTTCTGAAAAGGAAAAAACGCTGGTAATGCCTAAAGGCAGATTTACAGAGGAAACATCTGGTAAATGGATATTTGTGGTAAACGGCAATAAGGCCGAAAAGCGTGAAATAAAACTGGGAAGGGAAAACCCGGTTTATCATGAGGTACTGGGAGGCCTAAAAGAAGGCGATAGGGTAATAACATCAAACTATGTTGATTATACCGATGTGGAAATTTTAAATTTGGAATAAAGTTATAAATACAGAACCGTGGGTTCAGTCATCATCAGAATAAAAATTAATCAACCAATTAATTAACTTATGAAACACATTTTGTTTAGCCTTTTAGTTGTAATTATATCATATTCAAGTGCTTTTGCGCAGAACTGTAACTGTGAAGAAAATTTTAAATGGGTAAAAAAGACCTTTGAAGAAAATGATGCAGGATTTCATTATGCCTTAAGCATTAAAGGAGAAGAGGCTTATAAAAAGCATAACGAACTTTATGAAAGTAAAGTAAAAGAAATAACAGACCTGAGTGAATGTGCAGATGTTATTTATGACTGGTTGACTTTTTTCAGAAAAGGACATTTTTATATTGATATAATTCAAAGCAGTAATGAAGTAACAGAGACGACTATAAATAATAATGAGAACTGGGAAAAGTATCCTATTACTGAAGAAGAGTTTAATAAATACCTTTCTAAAGGAAAACTTGAATCTTTTGATGGAATTTGGAAAACAGATCCTTATAAAATAGGTGTTATTAAAACAAAATCAGGATATACCGGTTTTATACTTGACGGAGGTAATACTCCATGGCAAAAGTATGAGGTGAAGTTTAAGTTGGATGTCACTAAACCTAATAAATATGAAGGTACTTTTTATTTGAGAAATTATAACGGATATAAGCTTAATGATATTATACAGTTAGGGGAGAATACTTTACAGTTTGACGGTATTTTTCTTGAAAGAGAAACCCCCAGGTTTAAAGATACTAAACAAATAAAAAGTTACCTGGAGCTTATTAAGGCTGACAAGCCTTTAGTACAACAATATTCTGACTCTACCATAGTGTTACGCATACCTTCATTTTCAAATGGTTATAAAAGGGAGATTGACAGTGTAATAGTAGCTAATCATGATAAAATCATATCAACCCCAAACCTTATAATAGATATACGAAATAACGGAGGAGGATCTGATGGCAGCTACAGTGAAATCATACCCTATTTATATACTAACCCAATTCGTATTGTTGGTATGGAGTTACTTTCCACCCCACTTAATAACAAGCGTATGGAAAGTTATATGGATAATCCTGATTTAACAAAAGAAGATAAAAAAGAACTACAGAAATCTTTAAAAGTACTTAATGGTAACCTTGGCAAATTTGTAAATCTTGGCGATAAAAAGGTCTATATACAGGAACTTGATACTGTATACAGTTATCCTAAAAATGTAGGAATACTAATAAATAAAGGCAATGGCAGTACAAGCGAACAGTTTTTGCTGGCCGCAAAACAAAGTAGTAAAACCAAACTGTTTGGTACAACTACGGCAGGAGTACTAGACATCTCAAATATGTATTATGCGATATCTCCTTCAGGAGATCTAAAGCTGGGGTACTGCCTGTCTAAAAGTTATCGAATACCTGATATGGCAATTGATGGTAAAGGTATTTTACCTGATTATTATCTGGATAATGAAATCCCCCAGTCTGAATGGGTACAATATGCACAAGACAGTTTTAGTAGAAATAAATAACCAACAAAAAATACAATCATGATCAAAATAGAAAACCTTTCAAAAGTATTCAGAACTGAAGAAGTTGAAACAAAAGCATTAAACGATATATCTATCGAAGTTAAAAAGGGCGAGTTTGTTACTATTATGGGGGCATCGGGCTGTGGTAAGTCAACACTGCTTAATATAGTGGGACTGTTAGACAGCGCATCGGGCGGAAGTTACAAACTGCTGGACAAGGAAATAAATGGACTTAGCGAAAGTGAAAAGGCTAAAGTAAGAAAGGAAAACATAGGTTTTGTATTCCAAAATTTCAACTTGATAGATGAGCTTTCAGTTTATGATAACATAGAACTACCACTTATTTACAACAATGTTCCGTCGGGCGAAAGGAAAAAAAGGGTTGAGGAAATTGCAGAGCGTTTGGGTATTTCACACAGGTTAAAGCATTATCCGCAACAGTTATCGGGAGGGCAGCAGCAAAGAGCTGCCGTAGCAAGGGCGCTGGTGAATAATCCTAAAATAATTCTTGCCGATGAGCCTACAGGTAATCTGGACAGTAAAAACGGTAACGAAGTAATGGAGCTGTTAACAGATTTACACGCTAACGGAGCAACAATACTTATGGTTACGCACTCTGAATATGATGCTTCATTCTCTCAAAAAACAATCTATATGAAAGACGGTATGATACTCAAGGAGAAACTAAACAACAGGAATGTAGATGTTCTTATATCTAACTAAGAACAACAGGAGTCAATCATCAGTCAAAATCAATTAAAACCAATCACCATGTTAAAAAACTGGCTAAAAATATTTTTATACAATGCAAGGAAGAATAAGTTCTTCACAGCCCTTAATACGTTGGGGTTAAGTATTGGTATAGCCGCACTTATATTTGCCATATTGTACTGGAATGAGGAGCATAGTTATAACCAGTGGAATCCTGAAAAAGATACTGTGTTTACCGTTGCAACCCATTTGGGTAACGATATAGTTTGGCCTTACAGTGTATACCCGTTGGCAAAATACATGAAAGACGAACCGTCAATAGAGGAGTTTTGTTATTTCAATAACTGGTATTACTATGAGCTGGTACATTACGGAGAAAAAAAACAACAGATAAATATACTGGATGCCCAAAAGAATTTCTTTGATTTCTGTCCGTTTCAATTTGTAAAAGGAGATATTAATAATGCATTTCCCGATGTAAACAGTATTGTACTGGAAGAGAAAACAGCCCAGTCGCTTTTTGGAAAGGAAGATCCTATAGGAAAGGAAGTTACGTATTCAGGTAGGAAACTTGTTGTAAGAGGAGTGTATAAAATACCCGGAAAATCATCCTTTGATCCTGATGCGATTACTAATTTAATAGAAGGAACAAGGCTTAAAGGTAATGAGGACGGATGGGGTAATTTTAACTTCGGGCTGATGCTGAAAACCAAATCATCTGAAGATGCTGATAAAGCCAGGGAAGCGGTTGAAAACATCTATCTTGATTACAGAACAAAGCTTTACGCTAAAGAAGAAGGGCTTTCGGTTGATGAGTACATTAAAACAAACGGCACAATCAAAATAAAACTGACCTCTTTGGCTAACAGCCGTCTTCATTCTCCGGTAGAAGATACACCAGAAGGGCAGGGTAACTATCAGTTTATGCTTATTATGCTTGGCCTTTCTGTACTAATTTTAATACTTTCAATAGTAAACTACGTAAACCTTGCTACGGCAAATGCTATTAAAAGAGCTAAGGAGGTAGGTGTACGCAAAATACTGGGCGCCACAAAGAAAAACATAGTTAAGCAGTTTATTTTTGAAACGGTAATGGTTACAATAATGGCAATTGTACTGGCTCTTGTAATTGTAGAGCTATCACTGCCTTATTATAATGATTTCCTTAATAAATCACTGGTTATAAGTAGCGGTCAGTTTTATCTTCAGCTTATAGTAATATTTTTTGTAGTGGTTTTTATGGCAGGTATGTTGCCGGCAATATACGTTTCTAATTTTAATACTCTAAAAGTACTTAGAGGGAATTTTGGGAGAAGTAAAAACGGAGTATGGTTACGTAATGGTATGTTGGTACTACAGTTTGCCATCGCAGCCTTTTTTATAATAGGTTCCTATATCGTTCATCAGCAGGTAGATTATATGAGTAATAAAGATTTGGGATTTAAAGGAGATCAGGTTATAGAAATTTACTACAGAAGACCTTACAATGATGACCCGGCGATAATGTTTAATAACTATACTATTGTTAAGCAGGAACTAAGTAAAATTAAAGGAGTACAGGCCGTAGCAGCTACAGCATTCTCTTTGGGTGGGGGAGCTGGTTCTTCTTCGGGTTTTACTTATAAAGATCAACGTATACAAGCTCAAAACATGGCGGCTGATTTTGGTTTCCTTGAAATGATGCAAATTAAAATGGCTAAGGGAAGGGCACTGTCAGATAAGTTTTCGTCAGATACTATAAACGGAATGATGATAAATGAAACGGCAATGAAATTGATGAAGGAAAAAGATCCTATTGGAAAAACTATTGACTGGAATGGTGAAAAGCTTCATGTTGTTGGTGTTGTAAAGGATTTTCATTTAAACGGACCTCAAAATGAAATACCACCTATGTCCTTCTTCCATTTTAAGACCATTGACTGGATGACTTATAATTTGGATAAGGTCTATGTAAAAATATCGGCAGATGAAATGGGTTCGGCTTTAGAAGACATAGAAAAGTTTTGGGTTTCTAAGGTAGATACAGAATATCCTTTCGGCTATGAGTTTGTAAACAAAAAATATCAAAGAAGCTATCAGGAATATGTAAATCAAAAAAATCTGTTTTCTCTTCTAAACGGTGTGGTTATACTTATCGCACTATTCGGATTGTTTGCACTGGCTTCCTATAGTATACAACGCAAAATGAAAGATATTGCCATACGTAAAACTCTAGGGGCAGAGACTAAAGTGCTGCTTAGAGAACTGTCTAAACAGTATATACTGTTTTGTGTTGCGGGTTTTATTCTGGCAACTGTCCCAGCATGGATATTACTTAACAAGTGGCTTGAAAATTTTGCTTACAGGGTAGATGTTTCGTTTGTACCTTTTATTATAGGCTTTATAGTATTGATGATACTTACACTTGTTGTAGTACTATCCAGAGCGTATGCCGCTACGAGGGTTAATATTCTTAAATACCTTAAATACGAATAGTTATGCTGAAAAACTGGATAAAAATATACCTGTATAACATTAGGCATAACAAGCTTTTTACAGCACTTAATATACTGGGGCTTAGCCTGGGTATCGCCGGACTTGTTTTTGCATTACTGTACAGTAACGATGAGTATAGCTATAATGCATGGAACCCTAACAAGGATAATGTATTTTATACGGTGTCTGATGTGGGGGAAGATATGCTGTGGGGTTCAAGCTCGGTGCCGCTTGGCAGGGCTTTGGGGGCATCTGTACCACAGGTGGAGGAGTATTGTTATGTTGAAGGATGGTATAACAATAATGTGGTAATCTATGAGGGTAAAAAAACAATGCTTGATAAGATTACTGATGCACAAAGAAACTTTTTCAGTTTCTTACCTTTTACCTTTATTAAAGGTAGTGCCGAAACAGCTTTAAGCCCAACCACTATGGCTATTTCTGAACCAACTGCCAAAAGGATTTTTGGTAGTCAGGACCCTATCAATAAGCAGGTAACTTATATGGATAAAGTATTTACCATAAAAGGTGTTTACAGGATAGACGGGAAATCGTCTTATGAGCCTGAGGCTGTTATAAATTTAATAGATAAAGATCTTGATGAGAACCAGGATCGATGGGGTTTTTTCGGTTACAATTTGCTTTTAAAGCTTAAAAATCCTGAGGATGCTGCTTTTGTTTCAAAACAAATAGATACGCTTTACTATAACAATACAGTAAAAAAATCCATAGCCGAATCGGGTATTAGTGAAGAAGAGTATTTAGAACGTTACGGAAGAACAAAAGTATACCTGGAGCCTTTAAGAGATTTAAGGTTAAAATCCAGAGTTTCAGATGTGCCGGAAGGCAGGGGCAACTATCAGTTATTGCTAATCATGATGGGACTTTCCATACTCATATTGGTAATATCAATAGTAAACTATATAAACCTTGCTACGGCAAATGCTATTAAGAGAGCTAAGGAAGTAGGGGTACGAAAAATACTGGGAGCTTCAAAAAAGAATATTGTTAAGCAGTTTATTTTTGAAACGGTTATTACTACGCTATTTTCCATATTACTAGCCTTGGTAATTGTTGAGGTTTCACTGCCATATTATAACAGCTTTTTAGCTAAAAATCTGGTTATAAACGAAAGTGATTTTTACATAGATCTTGCTTTACTGTTTATAGTTGTGATAGTATTGGCAGGAATATTTCCGGCTATTTATGTGGCAAAGTTTGAGGCTGTAAAAGTACTTAAAGGAAATTTTTCCAGAAGTAAAAAGGGGATATGGTTACGAAACGGAATGCTGGTAGTTCAGTTTGCGGTGGCTTTCTTTTTTGTAATAGGCTCATATATAGTACATCAGCAAATAAAATATATTACTACAAAAGACTTAGGGTTTAAAGGAGAGCAGGTTTTAGATGTGTATTACAGAAATCCTTACGATTTTAACGATAAGGGATATATGGAAAAGCTATTAAACCGTTACGAGAGTACAAAAGAGCAGCTTAAAAATATAAAAGGGATTGAACAGGTATCTGTTAGTACTGTAAAAATAGGAGGCGGAAGTGTATTACAGTCTTCGGTTTCTTATCAGGGTACAACGGTTTCTATGCAGCTTATGGCTATGGACTTTGGCCTACCCGAAATACTCCGTTTTAAGTTTCTTGAGGGCAGGGATTTATCTCCACGCATCGCTTCAGATACTATAGATTCGGTTATCCTTAATGAAACAGCAGTTAAGATGCTAAAAATAACTGATCCGGTTAATAAAGTTATTAATTATAATGACAGCAAACTTAAAGTTGTAGGTGTGGTACAGGATTTCCACATGTTTGGTCCTGCCGAGAAAATATTACCTATGATGCTGTTTCACTATAACGTAAAAACGTGGGAACTGCAAAACTGCCATGAGATTTATATAAAAGCAAATCCTGAGCAAATGGAGTCGGTCATTGCAGGTGTTGAGAAGCTATGGAAAGAAAAGGTTGATCCCGATTTTCCTTTCGGTTATGATTTTGTAGATAAAAATTTTGCCCGTACGTATGAAGATTATGTAAGGCAGCGCAATGTGTTTTCCCTGCTTAATGTAGTGGTTATACTTATAGCTTTATTTGGGTTGTTTGCCCTCTCGTCTTACAGTATACAACGAAGGATGAAGGAAATAGCTATACGTAAAACACTGGGTGCAGAAACGGGTACATTACTTAAAGACCTGTCCAGGCAATATGTACTATTTTGTGTTATAGGATTTGTTATAGCAACAATTCCCGTATGGATGCTACTTAACAAATGGCTTGAAAATTTTGTTTACAGGATAGAAGTTTCATGGCAACCGTTTGTAGTAGGCTTCTTATCACTCATGGGCTTAACACTCACAGTTGTATTGATAAGAGCTTATGCCGCTACAAGGGCAGAGATACTTAAATACCTGAAGTACGAATAATATCTTTAAAGTTAGTTAATAATAAACAGCCTGTAGGGAGCGCAATCCCTACTGGCTGTTAAAAGAATCATGCTATGAAAGGTAAATCCTTTTTATATATATTAGTTTTAGTTATAGCAATGCCTTTGTTTGCCCAACAGCAGGTATGGACCTTGCAGCAATGCCTGGAAACAGGTAAAGAAAACAGTCTTGATTTTCAGTTAAGTCAGTTAGAGGTATTAAGTGCCGAAACTACACATCGCAGTCCTTTACTGGAGTATTTACCAAAGGTTGATTTTTCGGCAAGCCATAACTACAGTATCGGTTCTACTATTGACCCGGCTACTAATAACAGGGTGAGTTCTAATATACAGTCAGATAATTTTTCGCTAAATGCCAGTATGAATCTGCTTGATTTTAATGTGTTTACCACAGCAAGACGCAATAAGATAGCAGTACTTAAAGCAAAGGCAGACAAAGAAGCCACACAAGCCGAATATTCGCTGTCAATACTGGAAAACTATTTTAATGTACTATATACTCAGGAGCTGCTTAAAATTCAGTTAGATCAGTTTGAAAACGCAAAGTTCAACCTTAAAAGAGTAGAAAAGGAAGTAGAGTTGGGCAACAGGCCAAACAGTGATTTGTATGATATGCAGGTGAGCTATTCGCAGGAAGAAAATAATATACTTGAAACAAAGCAATTGCTGTATAACCAAAAGCTTACCCTGTTACAGCTTATGAATGTTGAAAATACAAACCCTGATGATATTTTACTGGCTAAAGCCGATGAGGTTGTGCTTACTGATGAGAGTGAAACCAATGCCTTTGAAAATGCTCTTAAAAACTATCCGGCTATAGAGTCAAGAGAGTTGGCTATGGAGGTTGCCCGTAAGGAAATTACCATGAGGAAAAACAATTATTTACCGGTTTTAAGCGCCTATTACAGCTATTCCTCATTTTATTACCTGCCGCTTAATCAGCCGGGAGGACAACAGGTAAACCCTTTCTGGACACAGCTTAACGACAATAAAAACCATTACATAGGCATGCAGTTAAACGTACCTATATTTAACGGTTTGCGAACCAGTAGGGATGTACAGCTTGCAAAAATTGAGTATATGAAAAGACAGGTGGAAAGCGAGCAGGAAAAAATTAAACTAAGCCAAACCATAGAGCAGGAAAAAGCTAAACAACAGCAAAATAAACAACTGGTACAAAAGCTTGAAAACACAAAGCAATATGCCGAAAAATCGTTTACTACAACACAATCTAAATTTAGTAGTGGGCTGGTGGAAGCCATAGTATTTACCTCCTCAAAAAACCAGTTACTTATGGCAGAATATAATCTGCTAAAAGCAAAGTATACAGTACAATATATAGGCTATAAACTGAAATTTTTACAGTTTAATACTTTTTAAAATATCAGTTTTACTGAATAAAACAGGGATTAAGCATGTTTTATATATAAACATTTAGCCATGTATGATAATTATCAGTTTTTGTCTCATGGCGATATTTAATATTTGCAGATAAAACTATTTGCAAAATGACAACTATAAAACAACCGCATAGCTTTCATATTCCTGTTATGGGGCTTGCCTATACTATTGACAGTCCTATTAAGGTGGCACAGTTTGGTATTGATTCGGTTATCTCTATTGTAGACGATGAGTTAATCGAAAAAATGCACGCCTTTTACAGTGAAAAGTTTGAGCTTCCGTATAAGGAAATCTCAAAAAAAATATCAGACTACAGGGCTGAGCGTATTACAGCCTACCTCAATACGGTAGACAAAATTGTGAAGCAAAAGTATGATGCTTTTTGTACAGAACTAGTTAACAGTAAAAAAACACTAAGCAACTTTGTTGATATGCTGCCTACTGTATCTGATTTAAAAAAAGGACTTCAGTTCTATGCATCGAGTCCGTTTGACCAAACAAACGAGATACGAAGCTTCCTTAATAAACATTTCAGGCCTGGAGCAATAGATGTAAACATCATGACTAAGGTTGATAAAACCAATTACAGTGATAATGACACTTTGCCTTCATGCTATAACGATGCCCATGCTGCTTTAAGAGGCTTCGCACACAGTAAGCTGGAATCGGCAGTAGTACTATCGGCAGGGATGAATCCTTCACTGTATAATTACCTTGCTGAATTCCCTGATTTTTTTCCTGATGAAAAGGGAAACCTGAAGAAGAAGGTTATACTTAAGGTGAGTGATTTCAGGTCGGCATTAATACAAAGTAAGTTTCTTGCCAAAAAAGGGATATGGGTAAGCGAGTATAGAATTGAATCAGGACTTAATTGCGGTGGGCACGCTTTTGCTACAAACGGATTGTTACTGGGACCTATTATGGAGGAATTCAAACAACGCAAACAGGAACTGATATCTCCGGTTTATGAATTATGGGTTAAGGAACTGGAACAAAAGCAGGCTTTTATTCCTAAAGAACCCCTTGAGGTAAAAATAACAGTACAGGGTGGTGTTGGTACTGCCGAGGAGCATCAGTTTTTACTGGATTATTACAAGGTCGATTCGGTAGGCTGGGGATCGCCTTTCCTTTTAGTACCTGAGGCAACCACTACCGATGCTGCTACCCGAAAACTTTTAATGGAAGCAGGCGAGAACGATTTTTATAAAAGTGAAATATCTCCGTTGGGAGTACCTTTCAACACAGTTAGGGGAACAACTAACGAGTGTATTAAAAACAATCGTGTATTGCAAAACAAAGCGGGTAGTTCGTGCCCTAAAAAATTACTGGCACTACATAACGAGTATGATGAAAAGGGTATTTGTACAGCATCCAGAAAATACCAAAAACGTAAGCTTTTTGAACTGGAGCAGTACAGGGATACTATTACAGAAACCGAGTACAGGCAAAAACAGGATACTATTGTTGCAAAATCATGCCTTTGCGTAGGGCTTGCCAACCCGGCATACATGGAGAATAACATCCATATAAAAGGCGAAGAGCAGGGGGTAGTAATTTGCCCCGGACCTAATATGGCCTACTTTAACAGGGAAGTTTCGTTATTTGATATGGTAAGGCATATTTACGGCTATACATCTGTTTTACAAAACAGTTACCGACCTAATATGTTTATTAAGGAATTACAGCTTTATGTAAGCTACCTAAAAGAACATTTACTATTAGAGACTGAAACATCTGAAAAGCAAATGAAAAAATGGGTAACTTTTAAGGATAATCTTTTAAGCGGAATTAACTATTACAGCAAGTTATTTATTGATAATAGTTGTTTTGAAGCACAACAAAGGGAAATTTTAAACAGTCTTAACGGTTATAAGGCTGAACTGGAAAGTATCGCTATTTAATTAAACGACTTCCTGAACTCCAAAGGAGATTGGTTTGTTTTTGACTTAAACAGTTTACTAAACGATTGAGGATGTTCAAATCCCAGTGTATAAGCAATTTCACTAACTGTTAGGCTGGTTGTGGAAAGTATTTCTTTAGCCCTGTCTATAAGCTTACTGTGAATGTATTGCTGAGCTGTTTGACCTATTAGGGAACGCAACATATCGCTAAGATAGTTTGGTGATAGGTTAAGCTGTTCTGCAAGGTACTGTACACTGGGCAACCCTTCGTTTAAGGGATTATCATTACTAAAATAATTATTCAGTAAATCGTCCAGCTGTTGTAACAGGTCACTGTTTACAGCCTTACGGGTAATAAACTGACGTTTATAAAAACGATTGGCATAGTTGAGTAACAGCTCAATTTGTGAAATGATAACATCCTGACTAAAATCGTCAATACGATTGTTAAGTTCATCGTCAATCATTCTGAATATTGAAAGCATAGTGTCCCTTTCACTTTCCGAAAGATGTAGTGCTTCATTAGTAGCATAAGAAAAGAAACCGTATTGCTTTATCTTTTTAGCTAACGGATAATTCCACAAAAAATCAGGATGAATAAGTAACACATGCGATGAACAGCCTGATATATCCATAGGATCATGGTCTTCCTTACCTATAATCTGATTAGGAGAAGCAAACAGTAGTCCGCCCTGATCAAAATCATAATAGTGCTGACCGTATTTTAACCGGTTACTAAATTTTGGGCGGTATGATATTTTATAAAAGTTAAGAATGTGGTTAGCTGCCGGTTTACTAAAATCAAGAGATGAGTTTGTACTGCTGATAACACTTATCAATGGGTGTGCAGGAGCAGGAAGTCCAAAAAACTTATGCCCTTCAGATATGGAGTTGAACTTAATATGTGGAATATCTTCTTTTTTCATTTTTAAAATCAGTTAAATAGATGACCGATACCTATACAAATATCGGTTATCTAAAATCAATTATCAAGGTTTTACCTCTTTAAGGGAGCATTCTTAATTTCCTTGCGCCGAGTTTGATATGGTTTCCCATTCTTCCCATACCGCGAGCCTGTTGTTATAAGCTTCACGTACCGATGGTAGTCCCTGGTCACCAAGGAAAAAGCGTAACGGAGGGTTCTCGTTGTCTACTACTTTAAACAATGCATTTGGAGTAGCATCGGGGTTACCTCTTTCCAGGTTTCTAAGTCCGCCTATAAACTGGTTTTTAAAGTCGTCGTATTCTTCCATACCGGCAGAGAATTTTAATGATTCCTGACTGCCGAATTCTGTAGCATAAGCACCCGGTTCTATAATGGTTACTTTAATGTTAAACTGACTTACTTCGGCAGCAAGACTTTCATGTATGGATTCAAAAGCCCATTTTGACGAGCAGTAATATCCTATAACCGGATAACTAATATGTCCCAAATTACTTGATGTTCCCAGTATGTGCCCGTAACCCTGTTTACGTAATAACGGCAGGGCAGCCTGTATAACTGTAACAGGACCTATAACATTGGTTTCATACAACAGGCGTATCTCATCGGGGTTGGCTTCCTCAATAGTCCCTATAAGTGAATAGCCTGCATTATTGAGCACAATATCCAGTTTTCCAAAATGATTATAAGCCTGTTCTAAAGCTGTTTTCACCTGTTCGGGTTTGGTTACATCAAGCTGTAAAATCAGTACATTATCACCATACTTTTCTTTAAAGTTAGCTATACTCTCCAGGTTTCGTGCTGTAGCTGCTACTTTATCACCACGTTGCAGTGCGGCTTCGGTCCAAACACGGCCGAAACCTCTGGATGTACCTGTAATAAACCATATCTTGTTTTCCTTATGAGTTGTCATAATCTTTTAATTTTGAATTAATAATGATACAAAGGTCAGTAAATGGATGAGGGCTATTGTAGCCTAATTTAGGATAGTTGTAGCCAAAAAAAGTTTTATAGCATCTTTTATACTATAATTCTTATTATTGAGTTATTTTTAGCAATTGCTTTCCGCATATATTATTTTATGGATAACAGTAAACTCATAAAGAGTCTTAAAAAAGGAAATCAAAAAACCTTTAAGGAAGTTTATTTTAAGCACTATGATAAACTTATACAGGTAGCGAGGAGGTTTGAATTTAAATTTCTAACCCCCGATGATTTCGTGCAGGAAACTTTTGTACAGCTTTATACCAAAAGAGAGCTGTTAAAAGAAGATGTTCTTTTTGACAAGCAATTGTTTGTTATTTGTAAAAATATAATTCTCAATCACCTTAACAGGGAAAATAAGGTTATTCCACTGGATCCTGTAAAACTTAAAATGGAAGCCGACGGTGAAGATACCGACCTACTTTTAATGGAGGACAGGAGAAAACAGCTTCAATACTTACTGGAGCAGCTACCGGAACAGCAAAAAAAAATATTTACACTACACAAGCTGGATAACTATTCGTACCAGGAAATAGCAGAGATGACAAGGCTTTCCGAGAAAACAATAGCCAATCACATTTACCTCGCTAATAAATTTATTCAAAAAAAAATCGCCGAGGCTTAGGAACTTTTTGTTTCCCGTTTGTTATAGGATAAATGACAAGCAAATGAACCTCGAGATTTTTAAAACCAATGTAGAAACACAAGAGCAGGCAAATTACCTTTTAAGACTGTTGCAGCATTGTATTTCTGATTGCCCTATAAGTTTTGATTTGCAGGACAGCAACCGCATACTGCGCGTGCATACCAACAGGGAAGTTTCTGAGGTGGTATGCTCTCTGTTTGTAAAGCAGGGTTTTCATTGTCAAAAATTATAACACTACCATGGAAGATAAAGATATTGATAAGAAACTGAAAAAAGTTTGGGAAGATGAAGCTGCTCAACAGCCTGATGAGAAGAAAGAGGCTTCATGGAATGACTTCTCAGCAAAGGTATTTGAGAAAAAACCAAGAAAGATAAGGCCATGGCACTATGCTGCAGCGGCAATATTATTAGTTTTTCTTTCCCTGAGTGGAGTCTTATTGTCTGATAATTCTTTTGGAGGGGAGAGGGATATGGCCTATACCATAGTTGAAAACCCTACTACAAAAGTGAAGCTTATTAATCTTCCCGACAGTACTGTAGTGGAATTACAGCCAAATGCAAAACTGGAGTATACCAATGATTTTGCAGACAACAGAAAAATAAACCTTAAGGGTACAGCATTTTTTAAGGTACACAAGGATAAAGAGCATCCTTTTAGGGTGTTTTGTGGTGAGACCACTACAACGGTTTTAGGCACCTGTTTTACTGTTACCGAAGGAGAAGAAGATTCGGTATCGGTAAAGTTATACGAGGGAAGTGTACAAATGACGGTAAAAGGCAATTCTCATAACTGGTTGCTTTCTCCGGGAGAGGAGTTTTTATACAACGAACAGGATGTGACTGTAGAGGCTTTTAACCGATTTAAAGATTTTGATAATGTACCGTTAAAATCGGTTTTAAAATATATAAGAGATACTTATGGCTATGAGGTAATTATGCCTAAAAGCTATATCAATATGCAGGTAACCCTGCGATTAAACGAGAAAGAAAATTTAACCGATGTAATACATATTTTGGCCGAAATGTATAACCTAACTCCGCAAATAAATGAAGAAATAAAGAAAGTGACCTTTAAATCAAGATAAAATAGAAAAGGATGCCATAGCCGCGAAACTAAACATCCTTTCTGGTATCAAAACAGACCTTACAATCCATTTTAATCTAATTTCAAAAATACAAAATTTTATGAAGCATATACTTGCATCATGCTTTTTAATGCTCAGTTTTAACTTATACTCACAACACATTTCTATAAGTATATCGCCCGATTCAACTCTCGATGAACTGTTTAAACAAATTGAAAATCAAACCGATTATAAATTTGCTTTCACCGAGAAAATAGATACCGGTAACAAGTACTTTAAAAGAAGTTTTAAATATGATACTATAGAAGTTAAACAACTACTGGAACAACTTAATAACGAACTGCCTTTTCATTTTTCACTGATAGGGAATAATATAACTGTAAAGCAAACGGGAAGCAGTAAGAAAAAGCAGGAACATACACTATCGGGAACTGTTCTAGACGATAACCAACAGCCGTTAATAGGAGCAAGTATTGAGGTAAAGGGATTAGGTATATATACCTCAGCCGATGAAAACGGAAATTTCTCACTAAGCCTGCCCTCAGGTAATTATACCGTAGTTATCGCTTTTTTGGGATTTAAAAACAGGGAGCGACAGGTGTCACTGTCAAAAAATACCCATCTAAACTTTAGTATGGAGGTAGATACTCAAACCCTTAATGAAGTGGTAATTAACCAGAATAATAAAGCTGTAGATATCAAAAAGCCTCAAATGAGTATGAACAGCCTTTCGGCTGAAGAGATTAAACAAATTCCTGTAGCTATGGGAGAGCCCGATCCGTTAAAGGCATTGCTAACCCTTCCCGGTGTAACAAATGCGGGAGAGGCTTCTTCTGGTTTTAATGTAAGAGGAGGGGCTGCCGATCAAAATCTTATCCTATTAGACGGAGCTCCTATTTACAGCGATTCACACATGTTTGGTTTCTTCTCTGTTTTTAATGCCGATGCTGTGAACAGTCTGGATTTGTATAAAGGAGGTATACCTTCAAAATATGGCGGACGTGTGTCATCGGTACTCGATGTAAAACAGCAAACAGGAAGTTTAGACAGCTTGGGTGTTAATGGAGGGATAGGTTTAATATCCAGCAGACTAACGGTAAAAGGACCAATACAAAAAGGGAAGAGTTCGTTTATGGTAGCGGGCAGATCGTCTTATGCGCATTTGTTTTTAAAACTGGCAGACAATAAAAATTCAGCTATGTTTTATGATATTAATACACGCCTTAATTTTGATTTAAACGAAAATAACAGCTTACAGTTTTCAGGATATCTTGGTAACGATATTTTTGATATAGGAGACAGCTTTTCCAGTATATATGGTAATACTATGGGGAACTTAAACTGGAAGCATACCTTTTCTCAGGATTTAGCTACTAACCTGTCGGTATTTTACAGTGATTACAAGTTTAATCTGACAATAAATTCTGAAAACTTTACCTGGGACAGTTCCATAAAAAGCTATGGGTTTAAGTACGACTGGCAGCATTACCTGTCGGATACCTTTACCCTTAATTACGGAATTGCCACAACCTATTATGATTTTAATCCCGGTACATTAGCGCCCGATAATGAAAGTTCAAGCTTTAATTATCAGCAGTTAGATAAGAAATATGCTCTTGAGCCTTCTGCATATCTTGATATTGAACAGAAGATATCTGATAAAATTAATTTACGTTACGGTTTACGCTATAGTATGTTCTACAGGTTTGGGGCACAGGAGATAAATATTTATGAAAATGACCGGCCAGTAGTATATAATCCTGTTTTTGATATTTATGAACATGGTACGGTTGCAGGATCTACGTTTTACAGTAAAGGAAAAAAAATATCAGGCTTTGACAATTTTGAACCACGGGCAGCACTCTCATTCGCGTTTAATGACGATGCATCTGTAAAAGCGAGTTATAACCGAATGGCACAGTATTTACATATACTAACTAACAGTCAGTCGCCACTGCCTATGAATATATGGACGCCAAGCGGACCTTTTATCAAACCACAAATACTGGATCAGTTTGCTGTAGGTTACTTCAGGAATTTTAAGAACAAAACCTATTCACTTGAAACCGAAGCTTTCTATAAAAAAATAAAAAACCGAATTGATTATGTTGACGGTGCCGATTTGCTGGGGAACAATAATTTAGAACAGGAAATACTTAACGGTAAGGCAAGGTCATACGGACTTGAGGTTTTGGTAAGAAAAAATACAGGGAGATTAACAGGATGGGTAGCCTACACCATTTCGAGGGCAGAACAAAAAACAATAGGGCAGAATCCCGGTGAACCGGGTATTGCAAATGGAGACTGGTATTTATCGCCTTATGATAAGCTGCATAATCTGAATATTACAGGTAACTATGAGCTAAACCAAAAATGGTCGTTTAGTGCAAATTTTTCCCTTCAATCGGGGAAGCCGGTAACATATCCTGATGGGTATTATCAGTTTAACGGAATTAATATCCCTAACTATTCTGAAAGAAATGCAAATAGGCTGCCGGCTTACCATCACTTGGATATTGCAGCTACTTATACGCCAAAGCCATATAAGAAAAAAGGATGGCAAAGCTACTGGGTATTTAGTATTTACAATTTGTATAACAGGCAAAATGCTGCTTCCATGCAGTTTACAACCAATGATGATACAGGATTGAATGAGGCGAGGCGACTTTCAGTTTTTGGGTTTATACCAAGTGTGTCTTACAACTTTAAATTTTAAGCTATGAAAAAGAGAATAATGAATAATTATAAGAAAGTAGGAATGACATTATTAAGCCTTTTACTATTACTGGCTTTTTGTGCCTGTGAAGAGGTGGTTAATGTTGATTTGAATACAGGAGAAGCAAAACTGGTAATTGATGCCGAAATATTATGGATAAAAGGAACTCAAGGTAATGATCAAACCATAAAAATAAGCCGGATGACCGACTACTATAATCCAACGCCCCCAAAAGTATCCGGCGCTCAGGTATATATTGAAGACAATGAAGGGAACCTGTTTATGTTTAACGAAGGAGATGAACCCGGCACTTATGAGTGTAATAACTTTATCCCACAGCTAAACGGAAGCTATACCCTTACAGTAACTGTTGAGGAAGAAACCTTTAAAGCGACTGAAACCCTAATACCTGTACCTGAAATAAACAGGGTAGAGCAAAGGTTAATTAACGAGTTCTTTGAGGATGAATATGAAGTTTCAGTATTTTTTGATGATCCCCTTGAGGAACTTAATTTCTACCTTACAGATTTTGTGACCGATGTTTTAATTTATCCTGATTTAGAACTCTCTGACGACGAGTATAAGGAGGGACAGGAAATTAAAAATGATTTCTCAGACGAAAATCTGGAAGTAGGCAGTATTGTTGAAATTACAGTTAGAGGAATTTCAGAACAGTTTTATAACTACATGAACCTGATTTTAGAGTCTAACTCCTCAAATCCTTTTGCAACCCCGCCTGCAAATATTAGGGGGAATATGGTTAATCAAACTACTGCGGGCAGTCATGCCTTAGGCTATTTCAGGCTATGTGAAGCAAACTACCGCTCGTATACTATTGAATAAAATTGGTAATGTTGTAATAATTGTTTAATTAAAAAGCCGGCTAACAACTTGTTAACCGGCTTTTCGCATAATTAAGGAAATTATGAATAGCCTGTCACTCCGGTTATAGGTTTGAAATGATAAACTCACTACGCCTGTTCATCTGGTGTTGCTCTTCGGTACAATCTATACCGTCGGCACACTCATTAACCAGCTGGGTTTCCCCATACCCTCTACCAGTTAATCTGCTTGCATCAACACCATATAGTTCCTGTATACATTCTAATTTTCTGATTTCAAGAAATTTATAAATATTGTCGTTTCTGGAATCCCCGTTGTTTGAAGTAAAAAAGCCTCTTCTGGATTTTGTATCAATTATATAAGCGAAGTCATCCATGGGCGAATTGATATCGGCTCCAACATTCTGGATATTATGAACGCCGTTTTCATCTAACTTGCCTACAAATACGTCTAATCCTCCCAGTCCGGGGTGCTGTACATTGTACCGTTCCGGTTAAGTTTTCAATATGTATCATATCTCCGGTGCCAACATTTTGCAGTATATAATAAGTACCATCAATAGCTATTTTTCCCATTTGTAGTTATTATTGGCAATAGTTGGACCATATCCTACATTAGCACCTGTATCATACAGGTAATTATTGGTCCATTTGTTTTTAATAGTGTAGTAGTTACCGCTAGATGTAGTAACCGTAATGGCTGATGTAGCCGTTTTGTTACCGTCTGTAGTTTTTATCGTTATGGTTGCTGTTCCGCCCGAAACTGCTGTTACAACACCGTTAGCATTGACTGTTGCTACTGCGGTATTATTCGAAGCATATGTGACAGATTTATTGGTAGCATTTGAAGGAGCGACTATAGCAGTTAACTGTAAAGTCTCTCCAACACTTAAAGTAGCTGTGGCAGGAGATAGAGTTACACCCGTAACAGCAACATTTTGTCCGCCCGAACAGTTAGTACTTTGTGTCCATGAAAATGAACCGCTTCCACTGGTGTTTTCATCGATAGTAGCATTACCACCCCTGTTAGAATAATCTATGTTACAATAAGTAGCATTACCGTTTGGAGCACTGGCAATAAGCACACAATAACCTCTTCCCCAATCCCTGTTAAGTGCATTTTTGTTTGGGAACTCTTTACCTGTACCGTTAACCGTTATATTATTGAAGTTAAGATTGTAAATACCATCTCCAGATCGTTTACTTATTGAAATAGCATCGTTTCTGGAATCTAAAATATCAATATTATACATGTTAACATTTTTAACCTGAGTCCCTGCATTACTGGCACTAAAAATATCTATTGCATCTACCGGATTATTATAAGTATCGTTAAAGGTACCGCATGTTGTTATAGTAATATCATGTATTTCATGAGTTCCGTTGTTATTGAAAGGAGCTCCGTCAAAATTATTGCTTACACGAATACCTGCTTCAAGATTATCTTTAATAATTAAGTTGTACGCCTTGTTGTCTTTACCACCATAAATAGCAACACCGCTTGCACGCCAACAGTTTTCGGAAGTATTATATCTAAACGTATTATTTATACACTCCTGTCCGTTAGCAGACCACATTGCCTGGTCATCGTCTCCGTTGTTTCTAAAACTACAATGTTCTACTACTGAATTTGCAGTCTCTTTACATAGGTTAATTCCATCGGCAATTGCAGGGATTCCTACATTGTACTGTGCTATCCACGCGCCACATTGAAAATGTTCTGCCCATATATTTTTTACAGTTGAACCAGAGGTGAACACACCATTAATAGCTTTGTAAGAATTACTTCTGGAAGTTGAATTTGTGGTTAAGTAAAGATCAGAAAATGAAATATTACTGGCATTAGCCCTTAACCCGCCATTGCCAGTACTGGTAGTAGTAAAATTGATTTGGGTATACCACATACCGGCACCAACTAAAGAAGTGTTTGATACGCCAAAATACAATTCTGTACTTACATTATAAACGCCACTTGGAATGTATATTTTACTCCCGCCGTTTTGGTCAATAAATGACTGAAGGTTGCTTCCGTTTCCGGTATAGGTTACAGCACCTGTCGGCGCAGTTACAGCAGCCGGAACAGGTTCCATCTCAGCAAAATCCAAATGGATGTTTCCTGGCTCCCTTACCAGTTTTAAAGTACCTCCTACAGGTATTTTGTTTGGGAACTTATAGCGCACTTCATCAAAGCGCATTCGTGGATTTTGATTTGTTATTCCGTTATTATTAGGATTCCCGTTACTCCAAAGATATTCCCACGACCATGTGGAGGTAAGGGTTAGTGTTGTAACATTTGTGTTTCCGTTATAAACACCCATAGTAACTGTTTGTCCGTCGCGCACACTATATCTTATTACAAGTCCGTCGGCAGCCTCGGTTAAATTCCATTGTATAGTAGCATTTGAAGCCGACATATTTACACATTGTTGATTTGATGCTTCCGATTGCAGGTCAGATTGGGCGTATGATTTTGAGGTTACTGAAGCACCATTAGATAATTGCCCCAGTTTGGCTTCATATCTTTTATAAGGAGCATCATAATATCCGCGTTGTGCATATAAACCGGAGTATAAGAGTAAGAAAAAAATAACAATAATAAAGTAATTTCTCTTTCTTTTAAAAGTAGTGGTGGGTAGTTGGTTATTCATATTTTAAATTTTTAAGTTTCTCTTAATTAAGTGTTTAACTAAGCTATGTGTTTGCTTAAAAAATTAAAAAAGGTAAGTTTAAAATCAAAAATACTATAACGGTTTCGTTTAGTTAATTATTTGGAAGTTAATTTTTTATGTTTTGTGGGGGAATGTTATAATCAAGAAAAAATAAAGCTCTTCTAAATTATTTTAGGTGTTTAAAATCTTAAATATTAATGAAGAAAAGTTAATTACTACTGTTATTTATTGTTTTTAATACAAAACACTTTTTACAGATGATAACTTAATACCTAATATTTAGCTATATTTTAAATGAAGTGATGATAGTATTAAAAGGTATTGCTGACTTTTATTTTGTATTAATAGAATCTGTACTTGGATTCAAAAAGCGATAATCATTATGGTCTAATTCAGCTGGGGAGTTTTATATTTAATCAAAAATTAAAGTTAGGGTACTTTCTTCTTCAAATTCATTATAGATACTTATTATGACTTCCATAACTTATTTTGCTGTGATTATGTAGTTGACAACTATAAATATATAGGATCAGATATTTAATAACTACAGGCTTATCTTCTTATAATAATGATTTTCATACTGAAATTTTAAAAAAAAAGATTTTGAATTAATTCTGTATATGTAATTATTGGATTTTTCATTACACTAACCTAAAACTGCAATTTAAGAGTATTATCAATTTTAATAAAAACCTCAATTTGTTAAAATTCAAATCGCTTGTTAGATCATTATTGACTTTAATAAGTAGTTAACAAATAAAGATTAGCAATTGTTTTTTAAATAATTATCTGTTTTTTGTGTTAATATTTAAGTTTTGATTGAAAAATAGTATAAAATTATATTAAAATTTAACATTTTTTAATATTAAAGTAGCCTTGACTAATTTTATTTTTACTTTTTTTAACAATAAAATTCATGTTATAATTTACTGAAGATGAAAAAGGACAGAGTTGCTTATGGAGTTCTTATTGGTGTAATAGTTTTTTTAACTGTAATTCTTTTCTGCTTTAAAATTTCTAAAAATAGTTTGGTTTATGTTCAGAGCTCTACTGTATTTGAAAGTTTTAATATGATGAAGGAAATGAAAAAGGCAGGAGAAAAAGAATTAAGAGACAGGGCTAATAAAGTTGATAGTCTTTATTACTTGTTAAATATGCCAGATACTCCGGATAAAGAAAAACTTACCATGATTTTTATTGAGGAGAAAAAACAGCTTGAGGCTTTTCAGCAGGAATTCGTAAATGTAGAGTCAGAAAAAATAAGGAGCCGTATTTCGTCATATGCAAAAGACTTTGCCGATGCCAATGGTTATGAATTAATATTAGCAAGCCAGCCTAATGTTAATATTCTATATGGTGATAACTCTTTAGATGTTACAAAAGAATTTATAGACTACATAAATAAAAAATATGAAGGCGGGAATTAGTTTTTTATTAATGCTCTTTTTACTTGTTAGTTGTAAAAAGCAAATTACAGCAGACTCATGTGATGAGTCTGATTTGGCATATAAATATTTCAGTTTGGAGAAGTCAGGGTGGAAATCAAAAAAGAACACCCAACAAGTAGATGATATTTATTTTACAGCTACCGAAGTTCCATTAGCCTATTATATACTTAAAGAGAAGGGAGCAGATAATCTTACCAGTGTAGATTCAATAGAAAATGTAAACAGTAAAGAAAGAATATTGGAGTTCGAATTTTTACAGGATGAAGAGCAGGATCTTTTAAAAGAAGAATTTACAGGAAGAACTTATGAAGACGGGGTTAAATACATGTCTTTTTCAATTGAAAACGATTTTTATGTTGTAACCTCAAAACAAGACACTATAAAGTGTGCCGGAACTTTATTTGAAAGAAGTTTTAAACTAACACCTTACAAAAGAGTATTACTGTTTTTCTCGGGTATTGAACCTGACGATGAAATACAGTTAATATATAACGATCGCCTTTATAATAAAGGTACCATGAAATTTAAACTACAAGAAAACCTTACTAAAGTAATATTATGATTCAAAAAATCAGAACCAGTAAAACCTCTAAAGTCATAGCCTGTTATTTGGCTATGATGATTGTACTTCAGGTTGCAGCCCCTATACAAGCTTATGCGCTTACGGGTGGTCCTGCTCAACCTGAGTTTAGTTCTTTTACACCCATTGGTACTTCCGATATGGTAAACCTCTCAAGTGGTGATTTTAATTACAATATCCCTATTATGGATGTTGGCGGATATCCTTTAAACCTTGCATATGGATCGGGAGCTTCAATGGATCAGGAAGCTTCATGGGTAGGTTTAGGTTGGGATCTAAATGTAGGACAAATATCAAGACAGGTAAGAGGCTTGCCTGATGATTTTGATGGTGATGAAATGATATATGAAAATAACATGAAACCTAATGTAACAGTTGGTGCTAATTTTGGTGCTTATGCTACTATACTAGCAATAAAAGAGGAGAAAGGGAGTGCAACTGGTGAAACTGGTGGTGGTGAAGAAGGTGTAAGCATCTCAACCGTTTCACCAAAGGTTAATGTGAATTTAGGTTTTGGAGTTACTTTTAATAACTACGATGGTTTTGGTTTTACCTTAACAGGAGGTGTTGGTGGTTCTATCGGCCTAGGAGGCGATACGGCAAATGCGTTAAACACAGGTATGAATGTAGGGATAACTTCATCAGCTTCAGATGGGGTTAGTGCATCTCCAAATGTTAGTTTTATGAGTAAGAGTATGGTAGCATTAAATGAACAGGTTAATTTACAAGGAAGTGTAGGAACAACCCTTAATAGTAGAAAGGGGTTAGAAAGCACTACTTTTTCATTAGCTAGAACTAAACTTTTCTTTAAAAATGGAATTGTTGACGATTCTAGAAGCTTTTCAAGTGGGGGTGCAATTTCTTTTGCAGATGCATCATTTACTCCAACTAAAAGAGTAGCGATGACTTCCTCTAATTATAACTTTAATATGAATATTGGGACTGAGATTTGGGGTTTTGAAGGAGGAGTTAAATTTTCAGGGTATAGAATAGCACAAGGATATAGTGATTCTGAAAAATATAAAAAAGAAAAAGCTTATGGTTTTGAAAATAGCTACAATGCTTCAAAAAGTGATGTTTTAGATTTTAACAGGGAAAATGAAAGAACAGTAAGCAGTAGTACCACTTCATTACCTGTAACTAATAATACTTATGATTTGTATAGTATACAGGGGCAGGGAATATCAGGGATGTTCAGGCCATATAAAGGACAGGTAGGCTATGTTTATGATAACCAGGTTACAGATGGTTCAGGAGGAGGAAGTTTAGGTGTTGAATTTGGTATTGGAGGAGGAAGTCACTGGGGCATTAACACGAATATTATTACAACAGATAGCCATACTAAAGCTTGGGAAGAAGGGAATTCTACATTAGCACGTTTTGATGAAAAAACAACGGGAAACAAACCTGATTATGAAAAAGTATATTTCAAGAATATAGGAGGTTTTCATGTGGATCAGGAATTTGATAATCTTTTAATGACTAAACTTGGAGGGTATGACCCTGTAAGAATAGGTGTTGCCGGTAAAAAGTTTTCAAGAAATACTGAGTCTCAATATGTAAAAAAAGCAGGTAACTCTACAGTAGTACCTATTACCAGTGCAATAAAAAGAGATGGCAGAGTTAACAGAAATCAGGCTATTCAGAAATTAACAAACGAAGAAGCCGAAAAATTTGGACTGGCTACAGAGTTTAGTAAGCATGTAAAATACAACCAGAAGTATAAACATCATACCGGTGAAATACAAGTTACAAAAGAGGGTGGTGATCGCTATGTTTATGGAAGGGCTGCTTATAATGTTGTTAAAAAAGAAGTGACATTTGATGTTAGTGGTAATCAGGGGGACTGTCAAACAGGCTTGGTTCCTTATACTCCGGGTAGGCATAATACATCAGATAATAAAGCGTCTGGTGATCAGTATTTTAACCGTGTAACAACACCTCCATTTGCACATTCTTATTTATTGACTGCTGTACTGTCTTCGGATTATTCTGATTTGACTAATGACGGACCTACAGATGATGATTTAGGCGCATATACAAAGTTTATTTACGATGATTCTAAAACAATCAATACGAATTATAAATGGAGAATGCCTTACAAAAAGAATCATGCTAGTTACAATGAAGGGCTTAGATCTGATGGTTTTGATAATAAGGGTAGCTATTTATATGGAGAAAAAGAGCTTTTATATATTAAAAAGATAGAAACCAAAACACACGTTGCAATTTTTAATATCTCCTTAAGAAAGGACGGATATGGTGTTGATGGTGAAAACGGAGGAGGATCGGTTTCAACATCTTCAAGAATGTACAAGCTGGACAAGATTTCATTATACTCTAAACCTGAATATGAAGCTTTACAGGAAAATGCTACACCAATTAAAGTAGCGCATTTTGTTTATGATTACTCTTTATGTCCTGGTATTGAAAATAATTTTGGAGCAAACCCTTCCGGAACAAATGAATTAGATAATCAGGGAGGTAAATTAACTCTTAAAAAAGTATATTTTACTTACAGAAATTCTAATATGGGTATGTATACTCCATACTCATTTGATTATGGGTATAATCCGTCATATGATATTAAGGCTTATGATGTTTGGGGGAATTATAAACCAAATGACGAAAATTCCGGTTGTGGGATTAATGATAAACTCACAAATCCTGAATACCCTTATGTAGAGCAGGATAAAACGAGTGCCGACTTATATACTTCTGCATGGAATTTAAAAACTATTACCATGCCATCTGGTGGTAAGATGAATGTGGAGTATGAGTCTGATGAGTACAAATATGTACAGGATAAAGAGGTTATGCAAATGTTTAAAGTTCTTGGTGCCGGGACAACAAGTAATCCTTCGTTAGCTCAAATAACCAACCCTGTTTTATATACCAGTAGTTCAAATAGTACAAATTATTTATATGTAGAATTGAATTCAGATTATGGTTCTGATTTTAATCAAAAACTTATAGATAAGCTAAAGGATACTAAAATTTTCTTTCGTTTTTTACTCAATATGGCAAAACCGGGTACAGGACATGATGAAAGGTATGATTATGTTGAGGGATATCTTGATATTGATACTTCTAAAAGTATTACTCAGGTACCTTTAAGTACACCAGTTCTTGCTATACCTATAAAACTGGCTAATAAAGGAGACGGATTTAACCCTAATGAAAAAATTAATCCAATATCTATTGCAGGGATTAATTTCGGTCGAAAATACCTTAATAAATACGTTTATAGAGATATTACAGGACAAGGGACCGATGATTTAGAGGAAGTTGTAATGAATATTATTGGTTCTGTTGGTGAAATAGCAAACATTGCTAAGAGTCCTAATAGACAATTAATAGATAGACGTATTGCAAGTAAGTTTGTATCTGGAAAGTCATGGATACGTTTAATGCAGCCGGATGACAGAAAATATGGTGGAGGCTGCAGGGTAAAAGATGTTACAATGCATGACCAGTGGGATGTAATGACAAATAATACAGATAATGAGTATTATAAACAACATTACGGACAGGAATATACCTATAATCTTGAAGATGGTTCTTCATCAGGAGTTGCAACTTATGAACCGCTGGGTAATAAGGAAAATCCTTTTGTTCAACCTTTCTTTGACAGGGAAAGGAGTGAACTTCCGTTAGGCCCCAAAGAAAGCAATTATGTAGAAATGCCTTTTGGAGAATGTTTTTTCCCTTCGCCAACAATTACTTACAGTAGGGTTGAAGTTAAAAATATTCAGAGAAGCGATGTTGATGATAATAATGCTGAAATACAGGTTAAAAGGCATGCAACCGGTAAGGTAGTTACCGAATTCTTTACCAGTAAAGATTATCCTACCATTGTAGATTATACTGATATGCTTTCTCATTACGATAAGTCAAGTAACCTTTCTAATATACTTAACCTATATGTGAGAAATCATATGACATTATCTCAGGGATTTGTTGTTCATACCAATGATATGAACGGTAAAATGAAGGCTCAAAGAGTTTATGCAGAAGGGCAAACCTCTGCAATTTCCGGGGTAGATTATATTTATGAGGAAGATTCTAATTTAGGTAATACAAATTATAATAATAACCAGGGAAGGCTAAATAATGTTATACTAACAGTAGATTCAAAAGGTATTATTAGTCAAAATCTCGTAGGTGTAGATTATGACGTTATTAACGATTTTAGGGAAAACAAATCAGTAACAACTAACGGAGGTATTAATATCAATACAGCATTTTTACCATTTACGATATTAACGGTTGTAGTTCCTACTCCTCTACCTTCATTATCTGTACATGAAAACTATTTAAGAACATCGGTAACAACAAAGGTTATACATACTTCGGGTATTTTAAGAAAGCAGGTGGCTTATGATGCCGGTTCTACTGTTTATACTAATAATTTAGCATGGGATGCTGAAACGGGAGCAGTATTACTTACCGAAACCATTAATAGCTTTAACGATAAGTACTATTCGTTTAACTTCCCTGCTTACTGGGCTTATGACGGAATGGGACAGGCAGCTAAAAATTTAGGCCTTATCTGGAACCTTAAAAGAGTTTACGGTGCAACCGGTAAATATAAGTTAGCAAGTTCCGGGACAGCCTATAAAGCCTCAGATTATCTGGCAAGTGGAGATGAGATTTGGGTAATGCCTGACGATTCTGATGAGTTTAAGGCTTATATAGCAGATATAGATGAATATAATGCTACACTTATAACAGAGCAGGGAGTACTTGTAAACAGTGATATGCTGGATACAGGATCATTTAAAGTTATACGTTCCGGCTTTAGGAATATGCAAACGGCTTCAATGGCTTCGGTTACTTCAATGGTTAATCCTTTATATAACGGGACAACATTAAAAGGAAACATTATTTTCCCAGCTATTTACTCTTCTACTACAAGCTCTGCTTATAAAATAGTTTCTGCAGCAGCTATAGAGTATAGTGATACATGGGCTGCACAGTGTGAGTGTATGTTACCAACTATGAAGTTTGAAGGAGACAAATTGGTTTTTGATTATACAGACAGTTATGAAAATGATCCATATAACCCTTATAAATACAATGTTAAGGGTAACTGGAGGCCTAAGGTATCTTATGCTTATTTGACGGGAAGGAATTCATCAACCAATTCTAACGATTTGAGAAATACGGGGTACTTTAACAGGTTTGATCCTTTTTATACCTATGGCTATTACGCTGCTGCAAACAAAAGGACGTGGTATATTAACACAGCAAATAAGAGTAAATGGACTTATGCTTCTGAAGTTTCGCAATACAGCCCGTTTGGTTTTGAAGTGGAAAACAAAGATGCATTAAACAGATACTCTTCGGCATTATACGGATATAACTTTAGGTTTCCTACAGCCGTTGCTGCAAATTCAAGATATAATGAATTAGGGTATGATGGTTTTGAAGACTATGATTTCCAGGATGAATCCTGTACAGAAAGATCACATTTTAGTTTCAAAAACACTATCAGGCCACAAAAAGTAACTGTTTCTTCAGGGCAGGCTCACTCAGGGCGTAAGAGTTTAAAGGTATCACCTAATAACTCTGCAGTAATAGAGAAAAGAATTGTTCCATGCCCTTAATCCCAAATTATAATAGTAAGATGAAAAAAATTATACAGCTATTATTAGCAATATTAGTTACTTATAATGGGTACTCTCAGTTATCAGAAGGATTTGAGGGAGCGCCGGATAACGCTACAAATGGTGACTGGGCATTAAGTTCCGGTACCTGGCATGTTTATGATAATGGTATAGGCTTATATTATTCCTGGATGAGAAGCCCTTTAGGAAGCCCTGCCCAGCCGCCAAGAACAGGAAATGCAGCGGCTTATTTAGGTAAGGACAATGTACCGACAGGGAGTATAGCTCAGGATTGGTTAGTAACTCCTGCGATTGATATATCTTCAATGGATAATCCTCAGTTAAAATTCTATTCACGTTTAACAATGAACGGAGACCAGGGAGGGGTGTATAAGGTGTTGATTATTAGCGCAAACGGAACACTTACAGATATTAATAATTATACCTTGTTATCAAATTGGTCTGAATTACAAATTAACCCTGCACAGCAGGAATATAATCTGGTTACGGTTAATATACCTACTAATTCAGTAGCCGGTCAAAATGTAAGGTTGGCATTTCTAAAAGAAGGTGATAATGTTGATCGGTGGTTAATAGATGATGTTTCTGTAAATTCAGGTTGTCTTGAACCAACTAATCTGGGGGCAAGTGGTATTACAACCAATTCGGCCGACTTATCATGGGATGTAATTGGCCAACCATCACAATTTGAGGTAGAGATTTTGAAATATTCAGATCCTTTTACAGGAAGTGGAATATCATTATCTCAAAATGAATATACTTTTACATTCTCTCTAGGTCATCCTCCTACAGGAGGGACTACACAGGTACCTTTTACAGAAGCAACAGATTATAAGTATAAAGTAAGAGCTGTTTGTGGGGCTGGTAATTACAGTCCATGGTCTCAAACCTATTATTTCAGTACCCTTAGTCCGGGTGAAGGTTGTGGAGGAGCTATTGCAATACCTACAACCCTACCTTATATAAAGGTAAATGAGAGTTACACGGCTAATGGTTTAGGAGCCGCTGCAGGATCTGGATGTGGTTCAGGATCAGGGGGGTACCTTAACGGTAATTATAAAATATTCTCCTACTCGCCAACGGCTAACGGGACCGTTAATATAGAAATGTCTTCAACAGTAAATCAAACAGCTGTTTTTGTATATGATGGTTGTGATGATATTGGTGTTAACTGTTATGCTACCGGTTTTGACGAGTCAACACCAAATAAGGAAATTACTAATTTACAGGTGTTATCAGGCCACACATATTATATTGTGGTTGCTACTAAGGGTAACTATACCAGTCGTTTTTCTCTTATAGTTAGTAAAAATAACTGTTCATCTGATATTGTTGCAAATTTTGCTATACAGGGAGATTGTGTAAATGGTACTTTTAATGCAGTTGCAAACATCACTAACCTTGGCAACGGATCGGGTACTGTAACAGCAACATATTATAACGAAAACGGATTTGTTGGTGCTCCAACACAAACAATTTCAGCTCCGGGAACGGTTTCGTTCCCTGCTACAGGAAATGTTAGAATTGTACTTCAGAATAATAGTAACAAAAACTGTGTTTTATTAAGTAAAAATTTATCATTGGATTTATGTCCTCCGGTAAATGACGAATGTGCAAATGCTACAGTTTTAAGTTCTAATGCCGATGGAGATTGTTACCCTGTAAAAGGCAAAGTTACAGGAGCTACAGCTTCTCCGGAGCCTAGTACCTGTGCAGGTGCGGAAGATGATGATGTTTGGTATCAGTTTGTAGCTACAAGCTCAGAACAGATAATAGAAATAAACAATATAAACGGTACAGATACTAACCTTAGTCATGCAGTATATGAAGGAGCAGACTGTGCCACTATGTCACAGATTTATTGCAGTAGTACTGATTATAGTGTTGCGACAAACCTTGTTGCAGGACAAACCTATAAGATAAGAGTATATTCGGTTTCTTCAAATCCGGCCGAAACGACATTTACCATTTGTACAAGGTCTTATCCTGAATCGTGTATGGATACTAACCAGTATTCAGTATATGTAAGACAGTCTTTTGTGGCCCTTGTTAACCATTTAATAGGAGCTGCTGATTCGATAGATACAAGTGTAAACCCATATACCTGTGCAGAACTTTCGGCATTGGCTCCTTATATAACAGATGCTAACCCTAAGATATATAATTTTACTTATGCAGGAGGGATGTTAAGTTTTTCATTTAGCAATCACTCCCCTTCAGATCCTGATATGTTGTTTTATATGTCGGAAGATACCTATCTGTCCAATATAAATTTAGTTTCTTACAATGCTGCAACTACAGTTGGAATTGCGGGGCTTAAGTTCACTAATGGAGAATATCAAAATATAAGAAATAATATTAGGCATGTAAATTTCTGTCCTGAAAACCTTTCTATGATTAAGGAATGTGAACCTATGGCAGGAAGAATCAGGATAAATCCGGGAATGTCATGTATGAATGTAAATACACCTCATAACTTTTCTTTTGTTACACCTGCTACTAATATAGCATCATACTCATGGGCAGTTTATAATTATAGTTATCAGGTACAGGCTACAAGCCAACAAGCTAATCCTAGTTTTACATTTGCTGCTGAGGATAGTTATATAGTACGCCTTATAGTTACTGATACCAATGGTTGTAAAACCCAGTTTGAAAAAAACTTTGAAGTTATGGCTAATTGCAGTAACTATTGTACCGAGGTAAACTCTGCTTCAAACGAAGTAAAGGAACTATTTATGGACCTAGTTAATCACTTAATGGATATTTACAGAGATGGAGGTACTGTTACAACACCATATACATGTCCAGAAATGACAGCATTAGCACCATATATTACAGATACTAATGCAAAAGTTTACAATATTTCTTATGTAGGTGGTGGTTTACAATTCTCTTTTGCTAATCATACCGGTGATTATGATGTTGCTATTCAGGATAATGGAGAGATTACCGATATTAATCTATTAAGTTTTTCTGATGCCAGTGTAACTTTCTCTCCAGCAATAACTTATTTAAACGGAACAAAAGCTTATAGCAATAAAATAAAGCATATTGATTTTTGTCCAAGAGTATGTCCTGATTTAGATGGCAAAATAATAGTTAATAGTAGTCCTAGTAATGATTTGGCTTTAGTTGGCCCTGTCTCATTTAGTTTTGTTACGGCTAATACAACAATTACATCGTATAACTGGACGTTTTATACAAATAGCAAGTACTCGTTTATAGGAACAAGTACAGAAGCAAATCCAGTTATAACGGTTAATAATCCTGGGGAAATTACTGCTGATCTTGTAGTAACTTATGGAGATGGCTGTATTGCTACTTTTCATATTTATATGACGGTAGTATCACTGGCACAAGGTGATTTAGAATATACATGTTGGTCAGACAATGCTGAGTATGCGGTTGTTACTGAAGCATATTTGAATTTGGTAAATCATATTATTGATATTTATAGTAATGGGGGTACGGTGCCTAATCCATATACCTGTGATGAGCTTGATGAACTGGCTCCATTTATTGTTGTAGACAATCCTAAAATATGGAATGTAGATGTAACAAATGGTCATCTTAGATTCTCTTTTTCTGATGATGTTACAGTTCCAGATGTAAATATTTACAATTTTGCTCATATAGCAGATATTACTGTTTTTCCTGAAGAATATGTACCTGGTGGAGAAGGTGGTCCAGAAGGATCTTTTCGAACCTATATGCCGGGACATAGTCCTGAATTTTCGCACTCTGATGTATATCGTATTGAATTTTGTCCTGAAACAGGTGATGATAATGACTGTGGCGGATTTGCTTTTGGGCATATAATGCAAAATACGGGAGACTCATGTTCTGTAATCAATACTTCACAAACATTCTCATTGCTCTCAAGTATGAGTAATATTGAGAGTTACAACTGGACTTTTTATAACAGCGACGGAACTTTCCCTATATTAGTTAGCCAGTCATCAAATCCTTCAATTACTTACAGTAATTTAGGTAATTACCTTATTAAACTTGAGGTCACTAATGTAAACGGATGTAAATCGTATTTTTATAAAACGGTTACTATAGCTGCTTCCTGCGATAATGCGTGTACTGAGGTTAATGAAAACTCAACAAGCGTTAAGTTTTTATACACTGCCTTGTTAAATCATTTATTAAACCTTAACGGTATTATACCTGAAGGATATACTTGTATTGAACTTTCAGCTTTATCTCCATACCTTACAGATGCCAACCCGGCAATTTATAATGTTTCCTTTAACGGACAACAGCTGTCGTTCTCATTCTCACAAAATGATTCGCAGCCGGATGTGGTGATTAATGATTTTGGAGCTATAAGTGATATTAATATTTATAACTATTCGTCTTCGGCGTCGAATACCAATATTATAGTAACCTATGCAAACGGTAATCAGTCAACAAATACTGTTAAGCATGTTGATTTTTGTCCGGTAGTAGAACCATGTGAATCACATGTATCTTTTGTGATAGATGAATCATCTTCTATAGATGCAGAAGAGGTTGCCAGTATTAAAAGACAATTAAATGCTTTTATAGATCAGCAGGAAGGAAGTAATATGACTATTTCTTTCGTTGGTATGTCTGACTCTGATGTTAATACAAGGACTGACCATGTTTACGGAAGGGTAACTGCAGAAAATAAGATTTTGTTTAAAAACTGGATTGCTAATTACAGATCAAATTACACCGATCAAAGATTAGAAATGGGTATTAGTCCTGATTCTGATTACTGGGCTAGTGGACTTAATCATGCAATGACAGCTTTTGCCTTAAAACCTGAAATCGTAATTGTAATTACAGATGGTTCGCAAACAGCTAATGTAGAAGGATTAAAAGATGCAGTAACCAGTATTACCAATGATCCTGATTCCCATTTATATGTTTATGGTGGTGAAGGTTATTATGTAAATCAAAATTCACTTGATTTTAATGGAAATACCCCAGATACTGGTATTAGTGATGTGACCGGTATGTTAAAAACTTCTCTTAAGTTTTTAATGGAGTTGCCTGATGCTGAATATCCTATAGACAGTTCTGAAAGTCTGATTTCTGCTTCTTATTTTGAATATGAAGATTTTACCGGACTTGAAGAATTAACTTATTTCTCAGAAAAACTTTCATCGGCAAATATTGGTTGTGGAATATTTACAGTTGAGTATTGTAAAAGCTGTGAAACCTTCCAGCCTGCACCGGGAGGAAAATACTGGATAAGTGCCTGGGTAAAAGAAGAACAAAATATTCAGGTTAAAACCTATACTAAAGGAGTGTTAAAGCTGATTTTTGAGGATGGTGATGAACAGGAAGTAGCAAATATTGAGCTACTGCCAACAGGCGATATTATTGATGGCTGGCAGCGTATTGCAGCTAAGTTTGAAATACCTGCACTGGCTCAGGTAATGAAGATTGAGCTAATTAACTTAAGCCCAAACATTCCGGTATATTTTGATGATATACGTGTACATCCATTAAATGCAAGTATGAAGTCATTTGTTTATGATCCTGAAACATTCAGGTTAATGGCAGAGCTTGATGATAACAACTATTCAACCTATTATGAGTATGATAACGAAGGAGGTTTAGTGAGAATCAAAAAAGAAACTTCAAAAGGAGTTAAAACTATTCAGGAATCAAGATCAGGTAATGTTATACAACCAACCAACTAACCTATGAAATATATTTTAAGCACCTTACTACTGATGCTTCAGCTCAGTTTGTTTTCACAAACTAAAGATGAAGTAATCAACAAAGTCATTGCAGAATATTCTTTAAAAAAACCTCTGCAATACCATGCAACTTACAATTTGTATAAGGATTATAACACAAAGAATGTTAATCAGTCTTATACAGGTGAGTATTATAAAAACGAATCAGAAGATACGTATGTGAAAATAGACCAGACAGAATATTTTATTACCAAAAAAGTAACTGCCCAGATAAGTCATTCTGAGAAAGCTATTTTGATATCCTCTACAACTGCTATGCAGCAGGAGTTTGATATAAAAGAGTTTTTAAAAGTACTCTCAATAGGTGAGTTTAAAGATTTGAAAACACATTGGGAGGTTGAACTTTTACCTAAAAACTTTTCGGGGCTGCCATACTCTAAAGTAATACTCCATATAGGTAAAAATTACTTGTTAAAAAAACAGGTGTTTTATTATAATACCGCGATGAATTTTTCTGAGGATTATAAAAACAACGATCTAAGTTATCCCAGACTGGAGATAACTTTTAAAGATGTTAATCGAAATGCAATCTCGGCAAAGCAATTTGATACTTCTAAAATTTTCGTAGTTAAAGGTGGAAATATAAACTTATCTGCCGGCTATAGTAATTATCAACTAATAGATCAAAGATTAAAATAAAATATAAATATATGTTAAACAGAAAGTTTATATTAACGGTATTATTTATTGTCTTTAGCCATTTTTGCTATAGTCAAAAGCAGGAAGTACATTCTAATGATGCAGTTCCGGCAGGTTCACTTACAGCTAACTATACTTTACCAATTATTGTAGATCCACTTTATAGTAATCTTAATAGTGGTGATTTTATATCTGTAGATTCTGGTGTATATGTTTATTTTGGTTTGTCTGATGATTCAGCAACTCCTACTGTGCATAGCCAGATTTATTCTGCCTCTATAACATTAACCATAACTCCCTATAGTGCTACCGGAGCTCTTACTCCATATGATGTAAATATGGAGATTATGCATGATTATGTTAATGATTTGCAACAGTTTAATGACTTGGCTGTTTATAAATTGCCCGGAGTGCATAAGGCAAGTGTAAAAGTAGCTTCGGCACCTGTTTATAAAAATGCTGGCGGACAGGTAATCACGGTTACTTCTCCGGCTGTATACGTACAGCTAAAGTTTATGACAGACAGGTATTATAACCTCAAGAACACTACTGTAACCCCTATAACCGAAAAGCTAGTTAGTTATAACGGTTTTACTGAAACCGTAGTAGCATCAAACGGTACTACAAACGGAGAAGACGAGGTACAAATTAGTTGGAATGCATACCCTGCTGCACCGGCAGAAGGATACGAGTTAGAGTGGACATGGGTCGATAACTATGGAACATCTAATGACGAACTAAGTAAGGCAGAAATAGAACTTACAGAAAAGGATTTTGAAATAAATTCTACAAGAATTGAAACAAAAAACACCAGTTATAGAATTCCGTTAGTTTTTTCTAAAGGATATCTTATTTATAGGGTTAGGCCTGTAGGTAGGTTTTTAGATGATATTTCCAAAAATTATTATGGAGCCTGGTCTAGCGGATTGTCTGATAAAAACACAGTTAATGACTGGCCAAACGTATTAAAAATAGGAACCAATTATGAAGGAGGAATTAAAAACTGGCAATATCAGTCATCTTATGCAGAAAATGGTAAGAAGAAAGAGGTAGCAAGTTTTTTTGACGGGTCTTTAAGGAACAGGCAAACGGTTACCAGAATAAATAATAATAATAACGGAAACAGGCAGGCGGTTGTTGGAGAGGTAATTTACGATAATCAGGGAAGGCCGGCAGTTGAAGTTCTACCGGCTCCATTACCTGAGTCATCTATAAAATATTATGATGATTTAACAAAAAATAATGCTTCAGACCCTTTTACCCACAAAGATTTTGATTGGGATTTAGTTACAGATGAATCTTGTGAGCCAACTCTTATAGGAGGCATGTCTAATGAAGCAGGGGCTTCAAAATATTATTCAGAAAACGCTCAGCAATCAGCATCAAGTCCTTTTCAGGATTTTGTGCCTAATGCAAACGGTTATCCCTTTTCACAAGTAGAATATACTCCTGATAATACAGGAAGAATAAGAAGAAAAGGGGGAGTAGGTGCAGCCCATCAGTTAGGGTCAGGGCATGATATGCAATATTTTTACATGTTACCGGAACAGGAAGAACTAAACAGGCTTTTTGGAAACTCAGTTGGATATAATTCTCACTATAAGAAAAATATGGTAGTAGATCCAAATGGGCAGGTTAGCGTAAGTTATATTGACCCAACAGGCAAAACCATTGCTACTGCTTTAGCAGGAAACTCTCCTAGTAATTTATCATCCTTAACAGATACAAATAATAGCAGCCTGCATCAAATCACGACTAGTAATTTAATTACTAGTAATATTAAGTACTCTACAGGTAATAACTCAGGTAGTATTGATGGATCTAAGGTAGAGATGCAGGTAGGTGTTGAGAATGATAATAGCACACTTACTTTTAGTTACTCTTTGTCTCATAATACGGATGCATATACAGAGTCGTGTTTAAATGGGATTAATTATCCGTTTGTTTTTGACTGGTCTTTAAGCTTATTAGATGACTGTGCAAATCAAATGTTTACAAATACACCTTTAAGCGGACAGGCTGGTGTAGTTAACACTAATACCAGTACAGTTACTCAACTTAGTTTTTCAGACGATTTTATTACTCAGGCCTTATCGGTAGGTACTTATACACTTAGTAAAGATATTCGTGTTAATAATGATGCATTAGAAGCTTATGCAGATGATTACATGGCAAGAATTAGTGATCCTTCTAATCCTTGTTATGTTAATCCGGATAATTTTAGTCCTAATGCGTCTATTGAAGATTGTAATGTTACCTGTTCAGAGTGCGAAATCAGTTTGGTTTCACCTTACCTTAGTGATTCACAGATATCAGCTTTTACAAGCCTTATTAATACAAGTAATAATCCTAACGGAGATCAGTTAGGAAATACTTCGGCAAGACAGAGTTATATTAATATTGCTAAGCAGGGGTATGTTTTAGCCAATATAAAAATTGTATTGGATAATACTACTTTTGCATATTCGGGCTCAGAGCTTACTTATACTAATAATGCCGGACAGGAAATAAATCAGTTAGAAGTTGATTTATACGAAAATCGTTTCGAGCAGGAGTTTAATGGGTTGTTACAGGGATGTAGAGGTTTATGCGAGCAGCTTATAGCCCCTTGTCAGGCATTTGAACATCAACTTTTAGCCGATATGAGTATTAATGGCCAGTATGGTTCTACATATGGTCTTGTTGGTACTGATGTTGATGATGATACAGTATATCCTAAATCATTAAGTATATTTAATTCAGGAAATTCATTTTATTATGGAGGGTATGTTGTTACTGCCACATATAATGATGAAGAAACAGGAGAGCCGGTACAGGATATTGATGCTAATTATAGCTGGAAACACCCTGCAACCCCTTATTTAAATGAATATGGAGAACCTTCTAAAATAAGAGTTCAGAAAATTTCAGAAGGAGTTTATGATCCACCTATATCAGGAGGTACAGTAACAGAAGATATTTTGCCTGGTTACTACCTTGTGAACCCGGAACAACTAGAAAATGTTTCAGATTTTATTGATGCCTGGACGCCTTCATGGGCTAATTCATTAATAAAATATCATCCTGAATATTTCTATTACGTTTATCAAAAAGCAATTTGTGAAGCTACATACTCTGGAGAAACTTCAGATTCTTTTGATGCTAAACTGGAGACTATTGAAACTTTTGAAGATATAATGAATGCAAGTAATAATCAGCTTGGTATAACATTCATGCAGTTACTACAAAGGTCACAATATAAAAAAGATCCCTTCTTCAATATTACATATAGTGGTATAGAAGGAACTATTGAATCATCTACTCACCGCTCTCAAAGAACAGCGATAATGGATGAAGCCTTAAACTCTAACTATGATGGTATAGTTATACAGGGTTCTAATTTAAATATGCTTCAGTCTGCTATATACCTTACGCTTAACGGTAATGGTATGATGGGTGTTTCAGATTTCCAAAACTTATACAGTAATACGTCAAGCTTTAGTTCCGCTTTATCATATATTCAAACTTTACCTGTAAGTCAAAGAAACAATATATGGGTTATGTTTAGAAGTAATTATACAGGACTTAAGCATAAAATAAAAACAGTATATTCTACAATATATTCGCTTACTAAAAGCCGATACAATGGCTGCATAGGAGAGCTTGAGGATACAGATAATTTTGTAACAACATTCATTTCATATAGTAACTATTCTGATATAGTTAATTCTATTGACGCTGCTGTTACAACGGGCGAACAGGATTCTATAACAAATATTTGTGATCCTCAAACAGCTTCTTTATATGCAGAAAAAGCTAAGCGTTTCATGCCGGCAGACTATGGTTCTAATAATGGTATGGGGCAGGGGCAAAACCAGGAAGATATTATAAATGATGCTGATGCAAGTGTATATATGCTTACCGGAAAATGTCCGTTGGCATTTGATATGGAGTACTTTTTAAATGGTTTGGTTCAGCCAGCATATAATAATCACGGGCTTTTAGTAAACGGAACACCTGCAAATCAGTTCCCTTACCTTACACCTGATTTATATATGTCTCAGGCAGGATTGACCTCAATGCCTACAATTATGCAAACAGAAGCTATTTATGGAGGTCAAAACGGTGGTGTACTAGGAATAAAAATAGGAAGTTTAAGCCCTATTAATTTAACAATTTTAAATGCAGGAATAGCTGATTCAGGTTGTGGTACAACACCAACATGGAGTGATTACGAAATAGGTAAATTTGTTATAACAGAGCTTAAAAATCTTTATTATATCCCAGGATCTTATAATCCGGGTTCTGGCTTGTTTAGGTTTAGAATTGTAGCATCTATAATTAGAGTTCCTGCAGTATGCGAATTCCCTGAGGAAATAATTATTGAGGGGTCTTCAAGAGTAGCTGTTGGGGGTTGTGGCTTTGAAGATGATCCATCATTAATAGTACCAGGTGGTACAGTATTGACAGATCAGTCATCAACAGAGACAGGAGGAGTACCATGTAATAAGTTGTCAAGGTTTGAAAAGGGACTATTACGCTTAATGAATAAGTTAAATGATGCTCCTGGAGGAAGTAAATTATTAAATCAGAATATATCTTTGGGCTATACTAATGTGGGGACATTAACTCAGGCAGATCCATATGGATATATGAATAGTATATTACCTGAGGTTTTAGAAGATGATAACTATGTGGCTTATTGGAACGCTTCTTCTTCTACAGCTTTTCAAATAATTGTAAATGGAGGGAATACTGCTCAAATTACAATGCAGCAGGCTTTAAACCCTTCAAACATATATAAATTTACAGCTGTAAATATTGAAGAACAAATTATAAAGGTTTCTTACATAGCACTTCCTAATTATAATCTGGTTACTGTAACAGGTAATATATTGAATGGTGGCAGAAAAGGACCTTTTGATTTTGATTGTATTTGTAAAGAAGTAGTAAATATAGGGTATGGTGCAGGAGAACAGTTTTTAGGACTTGTTTCTTTCCTATGGAATAAACGTTATGTTTTAGACCCATCTGAGTCTTATGATTTCCAACCATATATGGCTAATATAGATCCGTTTGTTGATGCTACTAATCCAACTGTAAATTACTTTAGTACAAATGATAGTTCTGGACGTGGGATTTACTTCGTTTTTGATAAAAATTATCCATGTAAGTTTTATCTAACATTAGATGATAATGGTAATACTAATTTATTTAATAATACCATAGGTTTTTCTGATCTTGAAATTTTTGACATACAAGGAGGTACTGCAACATTTAATATTAAAGTACATCATGGTGAATATCAGGGATATGATGAGTTTGGAAGTTTAACAATATTACCTCCGGGTGTCACAATTAAACAAGGAAAAATTGAATGTGTTAAAATAGAATGTGTTGAAGGAGCAGCTGTTACTAATGCAACAAGATTGCTATTTATGGAGTTGAGATCACAGTACCTGTCTTCAGGAACTGTTTCAGAGAATTTCTCTTCAGCTAACCTTAATGTTTTAGCACCTTATGTTAATTTAACAGATGAAGATGAGACCCCGGGAATCTATAATTTTTATGTTTCTGAAACTTCTGAAGGTACTCAGCTAGGTTTTTCTTTTACTGATTCAGGCTGTGATGTTAAGTTTAATATACCTGGCTATAATATAAATCAGGTTAATACTATAACAAAATTTACTTTTAATAATGATTATTCAGCCTTTACATTTAAAGGTACATTAACAAGTGGCGGTAGTTTTGTTGGAAACGGAACAATGGAGTGCTTGTATATAACTCCGTGTTTTGTTGAAGTACGTGTAGACTGTAATCCTTGTATACCGCAAACTGTTGATGTGGTAAATTGTGCAGATGGCTGGAAACAATTCAGTAATACTGTTGCCTCAGTGAGCGGTTATACGTTGGATGCAGATTTTTCTCCGGAATATTTCTGTTCATCTAATCTTCAATATGTATCAGAGGACTATCAACATTATATAAAAGAGCTTAATATAACAACCACAGATGATGCTCATTTTATTACAATAACTGAATTTGCGATGTCTTCTTTAGGTTACGGAAATATAACCACACAGGATGCTATTGACGATTACAGAGTTTATATTGGAGATGGCGGAACCTATAGCTGGCTGCGCTATGTTGAGGAAATATATATGCAAAACAGCACTACCTGTCCGCCTGCATTAATATTCCCTTCTCAGGATATTAGAATAGAGGCACATGATCCATGTGAAACGTTTGTAAATAATGTAAACGGGACATATTCAAGTGAATTATGGTTAGCTTATTTACAGGGACAAAGAGCTGCATTTAAGGAAAGATACTTAAAGGCAGCTATAGGCGGACTTGACGAGGGGTTTAGTAAAAGTGCACCGGATAAAGAGTATCAGTATACGCTATACTATTATGATCAGGCAGGTAATTTAGTTTCTACTGTGCCTCCTCAGGGAGCTGTAAGGCTTGCTCCTTCTCAAAATACAACTATTAATCAAAATAGAGATAATGTTACAGGGGCTGTTTACCCTTCACATTCATTAAGAACAGAGTATAGGTATAATTCTCTTAATCAGTTAGTTTGGCAAAAAACTCCGGATGGCGGAGAAACAAAGTTTGCTTATGATTATTTGGGAAGGATAATTGCTTCTCAAAATGCAAAACAGAATGTGGTAAATAAATTTAGTTATACACGTTATGATGGTTTAGGGCGTATTTATGAAGCGGGTGAAATTACTCCTACAGGCGGATATGCAATAAATACTGAAGGTAAATTAATTTTACAGTCAGTTGCTCAAAATGAGTTTAATGATAATGGTGTAAGAAACGAGGTTACCAGAACTATTTATGATGAACCTTTTAGCACAACCAGTATAATGTTTACTGATTATTCGGCTAACAATACCAGAAATAGGGTTACTGCTGTGTTGTATTATGATGAAGTAACAGATTCTACTGTTGAAGAACAATATCAAAATGGTATTTTTTATGACTATGATGTTCACGGTAATGTAAAAGAACTAATTAGTATTATAAATGATGATGCTCTTATTAGCATGCAGCAGCATATTAAAAAAGTAAAATATGATTATGACCTTATTAGTGGTAATGTAAATAAAGTTACATATCAACTAGGTAAACCAGATCAATTTATACACAGATATGATTATGACGAAGACAATAGGATTACTGATGTTTATACCAGTAAGGATGATATAATATGGGAAAAAGAAGCTAATTATAAATATTATGAACATGGTCCTCTTGCCCGTACAGTAATTGGAGATAAGGAAGTACAAGGGCTAGATTACATGTATACATTACATGGTTGGTTAAAAGGAGTAAACTCTGAGGTATTAGGTAATAGTTATGATATTGGAAAGGATGGTTTTGTTGTTGCAAAAGATGCTGTATCATTTGCCTTAAACTACTATAGTGGGGATTATTCTTCTAGAATTAACAGTACAAATTCTGTTGATAATACCACATTTTACTTAACAAAAAATTCTAACTCTACACAAACCGGAACTAGTCTTTTTAATGGTAATATTAAGGGAATGATTACCTCGCTTACAGATCAAAATCAAAACCCAATTCCAATAAATCAAAGTAAATATGGTTATGATCAGTTAAACCGTATTAAGTCGTTTAATTCATATGGTTATACCTACGCAAGTTCCCCTGAATCAATTTTAGCAGGATCTGTTAGTATGCCTTCTGCAACTTATAATTATGACAGAAATGGAAACTTAACGAGTTTAATACGTAATGGTATTTCTGCGATTTCCGGCTCTGGAAGTCAAACGGTAAAACAAATGGATTATTTTACTTACTTCTATAATAGCGGGACAAATCAGTTGAGTTATGTTAAGGAGAATACCGCAACATCAAGTGCTACATTTGACGGGGATATAGATATTGAAGATCAGGTAGTTGGTAATAATTATGAGTATGACCCTATTGGACAACTGATAAAAGATAATGGTGAGGGATTAACTATTGACTGGCGTGTTGATGGTAAGGTTAAAAGTATTACTAAAACAGACGGAACTATTATTAACTTCTCTTATGACGGTCTTGGTAATAGGTTGGCTAAAACAGTCACAAATGAAAGTGGGGTAACTACTACTTACTATAACAGGGATGCTCAGGGTAATGTATTGAGTGTTTATGAGGTAGTGGCAGAAAGTGGCCAGCCAACTAAATATTATTTAGTAGAGCAAAACATTTATGGAAGTAGCAGGATAGGTTTAGAACAAAACCGTATTGAACTTGCTCAAGAAAGCGTAATGGGGCTAACTCAATTTGCCTCAGCCAGTATGATGAGTAGTGAAATGCAAACATTCTCTACCATGAGTACTGTAGCAGCCCTATACGGTATAAACCTTACAGGAAATAGTTATACTACCTGGACAGATAATACCCAGTTACATTTATTTGATCAGGATGGTGAAAAAACAAGGCAGATTGAAATTACTTCAAACTTTAAGATTGATGATGCTAACTTCCCTAATATGACCAAACAAAATGTGGCCGATTTACAGGGAGTTGTATACCCCCCAAATCAAAACAGGGTTTGGTATAGAAGTGCAGCCAAACTTCAGGTTAAAAGAGATGAATATGGTAATTTCATACCTGTTGTTATTCTTGAAAAGTACCAACGTGTGTACAATAGGTATAGAGCAGGTTTTAAAGGTAAGAGATGGAGTTACAGAAACTATGTTAGGCAGGATGTATATACCCTTGATTATGCTATTCCTACTGGGGAATGGAATATGGATTTAGAGATTAAACTTGTAGGTAGTAATTATAGGCCAAAACTTACTCTTAACGGTAATGTTTATGATTATGACCAGTTTACAAAAGAAGAGGTAGTACTATTGGATGGTGAAGAGGAAAAAGGTAAAAAACATTACCCTACACCTCCGTCAGCAAATCACTCATTAGGTAAAAGAGATGTTGAATATTTTGTAAATTACGATCCTCAGCCTGATCCGGGACTTAGGGCTCAAATGTGTGATTTTGAATATAAAATAGGAGACGATGAAACTCCTGTTATTGACTTCCCGTTTGATACTTTTACGTCTTATCCATATGCATATTCTACAGGAGGCGTAGCAATGCAATTAACAAATGGCACTCAATATTCTTCTACTTATTGTGGTACACCAGGTCAGGATACAGATGCCGATGGTTTAACAGATGATGTAGATAACTGTCCGTTCCACTTTAATCCGGATCAGTTAGATAGTGATGGTGACGGAGTAGGTGATGTTTGTGATAACTGTGCTTCTTCAAATCCAGATCAGTTGGACAGTGATGGTGACGGAGTAGGAGATGCTTGTGATAACTGTATTTATGTTGCTAACGCCGATCAGGTTGATAGTGATGGTGACGGTATTGGTGATGTTTGTGATAACTGTATGTATACAGCTAATGCCGATCAGGCAGATGCAGATGGAGATGGTATAGGCGACGTTTGTGAAGGATATGATCAGGGAGTTGGAACACCGGAACCAATAGGAGAAAAAATACTGGCACAACGCTATGTAGGAGATAAACGTTATGAGCTTACAAATCATTTAGGTAATGTACTGAGTGTAATTACCGACAGAAAACTCTTAGACGCATCAGCAGGAGGTAATGAAACTATAGCTAATGATACATTTGACAGTGGTAATAACGGCTGGACACAATATGGATCTGGAACTACAATTGTTAATAATAATGGGAAATTAGATGTTTCTGTGAACGGTTTTATAAAAGGCACTAGTAAAACACTTACTTTAGAGCAAGGGAAAACGTATCAAGTATCGATTGATATAAACAGGGACAACTTTCAGCCATTATTGAGTGTTAGAAATGATTACGTTATAAATAGTACAAGTTATAATCTTGGTGGTCATTATGTGTATGAATCAGGGACACTAACTTATACCATACAATCTGTACAAACTGCACCTCATAGAGTAACTATTGTTCTTCAGCAGCCAGGCTATAGTGATGGATACCAGACATTCTCTATTGATAACTTTGTTGTGACAGAGGTAACTTCTGGGGTTGCTTCTACAGGCTTTACACCAGATGTAGTTTCCTATAGTGATTACTATCCTTTCGGAATGCAGATGCCTAACCGATTCTATAACGGAACCGATTACAGGTATGGCTTCCAGGGACA